>JAABRJ010000339.1 GCA_011390985.1 Desulfobacteraceae bacterium | reverse complement strand
AGTTGGTCGTCACCCTGACGATTTTGTCAATTCTGGCGATGGGGATAATGCCCTTGTCCGCCATTTCCGCCAAACGGGCAAAAGAATTCGAGCTGAAGAGAAATCTGCGCACCATCCGCACGGCTCTCGATGCCTACAAGGAAAAGATCGATAACGGGGAAATCCCCAAAGAGGCCTTTTCCACCGGGTATCCATCGACCCTTGAAATTTTGGTGGAGGGGGTGGAGGTCCAGGGCCCTGTGCCTTACAAGGTAAAATTTCTCAGGCGTCTGCCCAAAGATCCCATGACCGAGGACGGCAAGTGGGGGCTTCGATCTTATGCCGATGACTCGGACAGCAGCTCGTGGGGCGGGCAGGATGTTTATGACGTGTATTCCAAAAGTGCAAAAAAGGCCTTGGACGGGACGTACTACAAGGATTGGTGACATTGAGAACGCGAAATCAAAAGGGGTTTACGCTCATTGAAATGATGATCGTGCTGGCGATCATGAGCATCCTGGCCACCATCGCCACTCCCAACATGCAGCGCTACATCGTGCGTGCCCGGGAAGCGTCGCTCAGGGAAACCCTTTTTGTTTTCAGAGACGTTATCGACCAGCACTACAGCGATCAAGGTAAATACCCGGGCAGTCTCCAGGAATTGGTGAAATTGAAATACATCCGATCGATCCCGATCGATCCGATCACGGGGTCGAGCAGCACATGGATTATCACCCCGCCGGAGGGGGAAGAAAAGGGTGGGGTTTATGATGTCCACAGTGGAAGTGACCGGGTCAGCCTGGACGGGGAGCCATACAACGAGTGGTAAAAAAGGGGTTTCGGGAAAAAGGGTCATGGCGATCTCGGCTCGGTGCAAAGTGTTTAACATCATCGCCGGCAGCGGCGGTTTCACGCTGATGGGGGTCTTGGTTCTGGTGGCCATTTCGGGAATCGGCCTGATGGGGGCGAGTCATAGCTGGCGGACAATTGTCCAAAGAGAGCGCGAGGAGGCGCTTCTTTTTCAAGGTGACCAGATCAGAAGAGCGATTGCATCATACTACACAGCCGTTGAAGCAGGATCGGAGGGGGAGTATCCCCAGCGAATGGAAGACCTCCTGAAAGATCCCCGATTTCCTGTGATTCGAAGACATCTGCGGAAAATTTACCCAAACCCGCTTGACCCAGAGGGCAAGTGGGAATTTGTGCGGGATGGGACGGGGCGGATCAAAGGGGTATTCGCCAATCGGAAGGAAAAGCCGCTCAAAGTGAAACAGTTTGCGGAAGATTACAGTGGCTTTGAAAATGCAAAAACTTACTCCGACTGGAAATTTGTTTTTGGTCCGGGAGTGGCCGTTTCAAATTCAGCTGTGCCGGGAGAGGGTGAAGGGGGGGAAGAAGAATGAAAAGGAGAAAAATAGCGGTCTCGCAAGCCTTCTGGGTGGCGCTGATCTGCGGCGCCGTGATGGTGTGGCCGGCGAAGGGCGCAGATCAGAGCGGCCGAGAACTGATGAGTCAATTCGGTCAGGCCTTCGAAGCCCTCCAACCGCCGGCACCCGGCAGTTCGGTTAATTCTGATTACAAAATTGGGCAGACGGCCCTTGGAACGTTTTACACAACCAAAACGCTGGGGTTGATCTACGATCAGAACCAGGACCTGGCCCAAAAATACGATCGGATGCTTGAGAGGTATGATGAGCTGATCCAGCAAAACAAGGAAATAATTCGCCTCTTGCGCATCATGGCCGTTGAACAGCCCGAAGATTCACCCTGATGGCAGGCCCATTGCCAGGCTGGGTGAAAATTTACCCATCTGTCTGCAGCCTGGAGAAAAGCCGCGGGGTTTTTCTTCTGTCTTTCCCGTTCCGACGATCCTCCCCGTTTCTCCTTTCCGGTATGTGCGAGGTGTAGGAATACTGCCTGCGCTCGATCCCGGAACGACGCCCCCCATTATCTCGAAGCTTAATTTTGTAGTTGAATTCGTTCATTTTTACAGGGGGTTAGATGCTAAAGGCAATCCGTTCGTCTCTGGTGTCCGGGATTATCGCGGACTTTTGTCGTATTGACTAACAGCAGGAAAGCTGTCGCCCATTTTTTGATGACGTCAGAAATTTATGCAGGCTTTGGCGGTGAGGCGGTTTCTACCCTTCCCGTTTCAAGCAATATTCATGCTAAAAATGGTTTACATCTGGTGGGTGCGTCTGAAATTTTTGAATAACGCGGGAACTATTTAAAATAAAGAGGAATTTTTTTATAAAAGCGGCGCCTTTTCAATCCGGGCAGCTTATCGCAATTGGGCCGGAACGGGCAGGAAATTGGTTGATAAAAGGATTAAGAAAAAAAAAACCCAATAGTGGGAAGGGGAATTCCTAAGTAGAGGGAAATCAGTTCAATTCGCTTTTGACGTCTGCCGGGGGCTCGATATTGAGATCGGATATTTTATAGAGCAAGGTCTTGTAACTGATTTTTAGAATTTTGGAAGCTTTTGTACGATTCCAGCCGGTTTGTTCCAAAACGTACGAAATGACGCACCTTTCGACATTTTCCAGCGCCTTCTTTTTGATTTTTTTCAAGGCAAGAGAGGCCAGATCGGGTCGATTCTCACCATTCAGGTCAACAAGGTCGGAAATGCCTTTGAATTTTTCAGGTGCGGCCCCTGCCACAAAATCGGGTTTGTTGCACGTGAGCAGGGCGCGATTCTTAGCCAGCTCGGCAACCACCTCTTCCCAATCCCCCAGCACCAGTGCCCTTTTGAGAACGTTTTGAAGCTCCCGGACATTTCCGGGCCACGAATACTCGGTCAGCCTTTCAACGATGCGGCTGCTGGGTTTTAACAGGGGCTTGTTGTGAAACTGGGCGGTGTAACGTTCGATATAATATTCGATCAGCGGCGGGACGTCCTCGGGTCGCTCCCGTAACGGCGGGATCAAGATTTTGATGATGTTTAGTCGATAATAGAGGTCTTCCCTGAAAGCGCCTTTGCGAATATCCTTTTCCAGTTCATGGTTTGTCGCTGCGATAATCCACGTATCGGTCTTGAGGTCCTT
>JAABRJ010000338.1 GCA_011390985.1 Desulfobacteraceae bacterium | reverse complement strand
AGACGGCTGCCGGCCGGGCGGCCTTGCAAGGGGTTACAACTGCCTTGCGGTGCGATGTGGCGTCATTTTTGGTGCGTTCCCCATATTTTTGTTGCTCTGATCCCGTTTATATGGTGTCCTTTACAGTTCAAACTAGGTTGAGGTTCCCAGTTTTTTTATGAATTTCGACCCCTCCGGGAGTGTCGATCCGGCCGCATCTGCGGCGTCAGATGCCCGCCCCTAAAGCCGGGGAGAGCGCATCGGCAGGACGCCGCCGCGGGCAAGCGTCATCAGGGGGAAGCGAGCCAATGCCGTTCGAAAAACAACCCGACGCCGGCGCCAAGGAAGATGTCATCATTGAAATCACGAACTTGCACAAGTGGTTCGGTGATTTTCATGTGCTCAAGGACGTCAACTTGAGCGTACGCAAAAAGGAGCGCATCGTCATCTGCGGCCCTTCGGGCTCGGGCAAATCCACCCTGATCCGCTGTATCAACCGTCTGGAGGAGCATCAGCGCGGGCAGGTCCGCGTGGATGGCATCGAGCTGACCAACGACATCAAGAACGTCGAAAAAATTCGGACCGAGGTCGGCATGGTGTTCCAGCATTTCAACCTCTTTCCGCACCTCACGATCCTGGAGAACCTGACCCTGGGGCCTATCTGGGTGCGCAAGGAGCCCAAGGCCCAAGCCGAAGAAACGGCGATGGCCCTTCTTGAAAAGGTGCGGATCGCCGAACAGGCCCGGAAATATCCCGCTCAGCTTTCCGGGGGTCAGCAGCAGCGGGTCGCCATTGCCCGCAGCCTGTGCATGAAACCCAACGTGATGCTCTTTGACGAGCCCACATCGGCGCTGGACCCTGAGATGGTCAAGGAAGTCCTGGACGTCATGATCAGCCTGGCGCGCGAAGGGATGACCATGCTGGTGGTGACCCACGAGATGGGGTTTGCCAAAAGCGTCGCCCACCGGGTGCTCTTTATGGATGAAGGTCAGATCGTGGAGGAAAACACGCCCAGGGAATTCTTCGAAAACCCCCGAAGCCATCGCACCCGGCTCTTCCTCAGCCAGATTCTGCACTAGCCGCCATTTACCCAAGCCCCCTTTTCGCCAGCGGGGGACGGACGGAAAAACCCTATGAAACCCATTGTCGCCATTCTCGGACGGCCCAACGTGGGCAAGTCTTCACTGTTCAACCGGATCACGCGCTCCAAAAGCGCTCTGGTTGCCAACACGCCGGGCGTGACCCGGGACCGGATTTACGGGGAGGCGCTCTGGGAGGAAACCCCCTTTACGGTGGTGGATACCGGCGGCTTTGTTGAAGGCGACCCGGACCATTTTTCGGGCCCGATCCGCCAGCAGGTCCGGCAGGCCATCCACGACGCCGATGTCCTGGTCATGGTGCTGGACGCCAAGGGGGGGCTCTCGCCCTACGACCGCGACATGCTCGCCCTGATGCGCGACGCCGGCAAGCCGGTCTTCTATCTGGTCAACAAGGTGGACGGCCTGGAGCAGGAAGCGCTGCTCTACGAGTTTTACGGGCTGGGGGTCGCGCCCCTTTACCCGGTGTCGGCCGAACACGGCTACGGGGTGCCCGATTTTCTCGATGTCCTGGTCGCGGCGCTGCCCGCCGCTGCACCCGAGCCGGCGGTCGAAATGGTGCGCATCGCCGTGGTGGGGCGCCCCAACGTGGGCAAATCCTCGCTGATCAACCGGATTTTGGGCCAGGAGCGCCTGGTGGTGAGCGAGGTCCCCGGCACCACCCGCGATGCGGTGGATACCGTCTGCAAGGTCAACGCTACACCCTACGTCCTGATCGATACCGCCGGTATCCGGCGCAAGGGCCGGGTGGACGAGAAGCTCGAAAAGTTTTCGGTCATCAAGGCCCTCCAGGGGCTGGAGCGCTGTGATGTGGCCCTGATCGTGCTGGACGCCCACGAGGGCATCACCGAACAGGACATCACCATCGCCGGCTACGCCCATGATCGCGGCTGCGGCTGTATTCTGCTGCTCAACAAATGGGACCTGGTGGAAAAAGACAGCCTGACCACCCGCCGGTATGTCGAGGAACTGCGCGCGGCGTCGCGTTTTCTGCAGTTTGCGCCGGCCATGACCATTTCCGCCAAGACCGGTCTCAGGGTTCCGCGGATCTTCGAGCTTGTCGAGGCCGTCTATGCCCAGTACACCACTCGCCTGGGGACCGGCCAGCTCAACCGCATCATGGAGCGCGCCCTGCAAGCCAACGAGCCGCCCATGCACCGCGGCCACCGCCTGAAATTTTACTACACCACCCAGGTGGGAACCAAACCGCCGACCTTCGTGAGCTTCGTGAACTATCCCGATGCCGTCCATTTTTCCTACAAACGCTACATCATCAATCAGATTCGGGAGGGCGCGGGGCTGGACCAGACCCCCCTGCGGTTGATTTTCCGGCAGCGCTCGGGTCCGCTCAAGGACTTTGTCGCCAGCCGCGCCCGGCGACCGCAACCGAGGAAGGGGCGCGCCAAAAGAAAAGGATAGAGGCAGACCAGCGTGGATATTTTTGAACAGCGTGCGCAGCGGGCCGCAAACGCCGAGAGGCCGCTGGCCGAACGGATGCGGCCCCGCAGCCTGGACGAATTCGTGGGTCAGGGGCACGTGCTGGGGCCCGACAGCCTGGTTCAGCGGGCCGTCGCCCGGGATCGGATCTTTTCGATGATCCTCTGGGGCCCCCCAGGCTGCGGCAAAACCACCCTGGCCCGGATCATCGCCCGCGAGACCCGCTCACATTTCACTCATTTTTCAGCGGTTCTCTCGGGTGTCAAAGAGATCCGCGCGGTCGTGGCCGAAGCCCGCGAGCAGCTCAAGATCCATCGCCAGCGCACGATCCTCTTTGTCGACGAAATCCACCGCTTCAACAAAGCCCAGCAGGACGCCTTTCTGCAGCATGTCGAAAGCGGGCTGATCACGCTGATCGGGGCCACCACCGAAAACCCCTCCTTTGAAGTCATTGCGCCGCTGCTCTCGCGCTGCCGCGTGGTTACCCTCAAACCCCTGGAACCCGAAGAGATCGGCGTCGTCC
>JAABRJ010000337.1 GCA_011390985.1 Desulfobacteraceae bacterium | reverse complement strand
CCAGGACACTGTCCTCGATGACCGCCGCTTCGGGGATCGCCGCTGCCGCAGCGGCATCGCGCAGTTGAAACTGGAGCTGCCAGCGGTGGTGGCTGACCAGGCTGCGGCACCAAACCGCCAGGGTGCCCATCTCGGTGTAGCTGGCCTCCACCTGCACCGGGATGGGTTGCTGATCCCCCTTTTTGCCATATTGGATCACGGTTTGAATCGGCGGCAGGGCCGTCAGGGAATCATCCACGTCCACCAGGTCGCCGCAGCGGTCACCGGAGCGGTAGCTGGAGCTGAAAAGGTCAAAACTGACCGGCTGGTTGGTGCGCACCTCGAATTTCTTGTCCTCAAGTTCGATCGCCGTGCCCTCGTCAAGGCCCCTTTCCACCAGGCAAATCGCCTGCCGGCGGCCCCCCCCTGTGGGCTCGCCCCGGTGGCCAACCCCCAGGTAATAGGCGCGGGGGCTGCCGGAGCCGACCCGCACCCCACGCCCCAGCTTGACCAGCCCGTAGTAGGCGGCCCCCAGGGCGACCGCCAGATCGGGGTTCGGGTTCTCCATCACCCGCGGCAGCCGGTCGTCGCTTTGCCCAAACCAGCGCCCGATGGCGCTGCGGATGCGCTCCTGGATCAGGGTGGGCTTGAGGGAGCCGCCGTTGAAAAGGATCAGGTCGGGCGCATAGGAGTCCCGCTGCAGGGTCTGCCGGACAGTCTCGCGGTGGCGCTCCAGAAACCAGCCCAGGTGGCGCGTCACCGCCGGTTCGGATTCGTAGGGCAGGCCGAATTCGCTGATGCCCTGGCGTTTGGCCCGGGGCGCGAGACGCTGGGGGTCTTCCAGAGGGTAAAACCCCTCCAGCACGATTTTTTCCACTTCCCCCCGATGCAGCTCGGCCGCCAGGGTGCCACCGATCAGCTTGCTGCCGACGCCCATCAGGGTGATTTTACGGGACTCGGCCCCCCCGTCCAGGAGCGCCTCCTTGGCCTGGCGGCACTGGTGGCAGAGGTTTTTCCAGCGATCGGCATTCAATGTGCCCGGGCGCACGCCCAGGCGGCTTTCGACCTGCCGGGCAAGGGCCAGGTCCACGTTGTCGCCGCCCAGGATCAGGTGATCGCCCACCGCGATGCGTTCAAAACGCGGGCTGCCCTCGACCTCCCGCAGGGTGATGAGGGTGAAGTCGGTCGTCCCTCCGCCGACGTCGCACACCAGGATCAGCTCGTTGGGCTGGACAAAGCGCTCCCAGCGGGTCTCGTGCCGAATCAACCAGCTGTAGAAAGCGGCCAGGGGCTCCTCGATCAGGGTGACATCGACCAGCCCCGCCTGCCGGGCGGCTTCAAGGGTCAGATCGCGCGCGACCTCGTCAAAAGACGCCGGCACGGTCAGCACCACGGCCTGGTTTTCCAGAAAGGCGTCGTCATCGCTGCCCTGGCTGTAGTTCCAGGCCAGACGGATGTGGGTGAGATAGGCGGCCGTGGCCTCCACCGGGGAGACCTTGCGCACCTCGGCCCCGGCGCCCCAAGGTAGAATCCGCGCCCGGCGGTCGGCACCGGCGTGACACAGCCAGCTTTTGGCCGAGGAAACCAGCCGGGCCGGCACCTTGGCCCCGTGATCACGGGCAAATGTCCCGACAAAATGCGCCCCGTCCCAGCGCCAGGGAATGCTGAGATCCTCCCGGGGCAGATCGTATTCGCCGGGGATGTAGAGAAAGGAGGGCAGCACCGGCAAGGCGGCGAATTCACCGGGGCCGGCCAACTGGGGCACATTGAAAAGGGTGATGCGCCGAGCGCTCCGCCCCTCCGCCTGGAGGTCCACGCAGGAGACCGCCGAGTTGGTGGTGCCCAGGTCAATCCCCACGATAAAGCGTTTGTCGTCAGGCGCCACGCGCTACCTCGAGCGTAAAAACCGGTAAAATCGGATTGATGGGGCCGCAACTCATTTCGGGTCGCTTTGCAGGCTGCACCGGGCTGCGGTGCACGCTTTCGGGCACGCGTGACGCGCAGGCCACCGGCTGCCGGCGAATCAGGCAGCGTTGTTTTGCTCCCGGACATTGAACTCAAGCTTCCAGCGCCGGCCGTCTTCGCGCGATACGCACCAGAGTTCGAGGGTGCCGACCTCGGATATCCGGATTTCGATGGTCACCGGAATGACGCTGCCGGCCTCGCCGTCAAGGGTGGTCTCGATGGTGGTCAGGTGCTCGATCTCACCGGCCCAGTCCTCCACGACCGTACCGGGCGCGTCCTCGCGGCGGGTTGCCGAGGCCAGAAAGTCGAAGCTCACCGGCTCCCCGACCACCAGCGCGAATTCCTGGCGCGCGAGGACTTCATCGCTGCCCTCCTCCATCCCGAACGGCGCCACGCACAACGCCTTGACCGGTGCGGGCATACCGGGGACGGCGGGCATGGAGGCGGCAACGCCGATGTAGTAGGCGCGCCCCAGCCCGCCCCGGATCCGGATGCCCTCCCCTCTGCGGGCCAGACCGTAATAGGCGGCCCCGCGGGCGACCGCCAGATCGAAATCGGCATGCCCCAGTTCCTGGAGCGCTGCGGGGGCCCCGCTGGACCGCCAGCCGGAGAGAATCTCCAGAATCCGCTGGCGCACCGCGCGGGCCTTCATCACCCCGCCGTTGAAGAGGACCGCGGTGGGCATCTGCGGCTCATCATGGCCCGCCCCTTGCTGGCGCAGGAAGCGGGCGAGGTGGCGGGTGACCGCCGGGTCGGCCTCATAGGCCAGGCCGATTTCCTTGATACCCGTTTTTTGGACCTTCTGGGGCGAGGCCGACCGCTCACAGGCCGGCAGAAACCCGTCGAGGATGACCTGGTCCACCTCCTCGCGCGACAGCTCGGTTTTCAGAGTGCCGCCGATCAGCTTGCTGCCGCGTCCGAGAATCGTCAGCGGGTAGCCGGCGGCGTCTTCCCCGCTCAGCAGACGCTCCTTGGCCCGTCGGCAGGTGTGCCACAGGCCGCGCATCTGCCAGGCGTCCAGGCGGGTGCCTTTTTCAGCCAAGCGCCGGGCCACGGCATAGGCCAGGGCCAGATCCATGTTGTCGCCGCCCACCAGAAGG
>JAABRJ010000336.1 GCA_011390985.1 Desulfobacteraceae bacterium | reverse complement strand
AGGACCATGCCATCGCCCAGGAAGCGGCCGGCCCGGCGGTCACAGTCGACCCTGCGGCCGAAACCCCGACAGGCGCGGCCCGCGAGGCCGCGGCCGCCCCCGGAGCGGCTTCCGAGGCGGTCAAGGCGACGCTGCTCAGCCTGGAGGAGAAACGGCTGGAAATCGAGAAGGAAAAAGAGCGCCTGGCCGAGCAGCAGACGCGCCTGGAAAGCCTCAAAGACGAGCTGACGCAGAAGATCGATGAACTCGCCCGGATCCGTCAGGAGGTCGAGGCCAGTCTGGCAGTCAAGGAAAAGCAGGAGGAGGAAAAGGTGCGCCTGGCCCGCGAGCAGGAGGAGGCCAAGTTGAAACACCTCGTCAAGGTCTACAGCAGCATGAAGCCCAAAAATGCCGCCGCCCTGATCGACAAACTGGACATGGAGGTCGTGCTGCAGCTCTTTTCCCAGATGAAAGGCGAGCAGATCGGACAGATTCTCACCTATGTCAGCGTCGATCGCGCCGCCCTGGTGAGCGAGCGGCTGGCGCACAAGACGGCCGGACTGAACCAGTAAACGCCCTCCGCTTTGATTTCGGCCTAATGACAGCCCCCGGCAACCCCGGGGGTTTTTTTGTCCCGCAGGCGGTGTTGCCGGACCGGTCGTCGGCTGGGGCGGCCAACGGGAGGACGGCAAAATTTGCCGTCCCAACCGCCCGGCCAGGGTAAAAAATGCAGCCGCAAGGCCGACGGGAAAATTTGGAGCCCCCCTTGATCAATTTTAATATCTTGAAAAAACAAGGAAAAAAATATTTATGGCAGGTGGCACAGGCGTTGCTCTGGGTCACAGATACCGGCCGCACCCATCCGCGGCCGGTTTCAGAAAAGGGAATGGACATGTTTTCACCAGCGCTTAATATCGCAAATTTTTTGGGCAGCCCGGCCGCAGGCACATCCCCGGCGACCCCGACGACGTCCCGCGCGGACGGTTTCAGCTGTCTGTTGCACCGGGCGCTGCAGGCCGGCGCGTCCCGGGAGGCGGGCGCAGCTTCGCCGCCCTCCACCCAGAGTTCGCAGTGGCTGCAGCAGTTCAAGGCCCAGCTCCAGGTGCGCGGGGTTGACTGCGCCGCTACGGCCGTGGATCAAGCAGGGCTAGCTACGCTGCTGCCGCTGCTCTCGGCGGCGGGGTTTGACGCCCAGGCGGTTGCCGGGCTTTTTGCGGAGCTGCGGGCCGCATCCGGCACCGGGGAGGTCCGGCTGGCAGACCTGTTCGCAAGTCTCCAGGACCGGGCCATCGACGAAGCGCCGGCTTCCAACGCCGAAGCGGCCGCCCTGGCGCTTTCCAGCCTGCCGTACCTTGAAACGGTGCTCGGCGCCTTCGGGATGGCCCCGGCGGATATCGATCAGGTGGTGGCCGCCTCGAAAAGCGAAGGGCAGGGCATTGCCCTGCGGCCCCTGGTGGACGCGCTCAAGGAACGCCTGGCAGCCGATCCGGACTTGGCCGGGCGGGTGCCGGACGAAAAAACCCGCATTCAGACCGCGGGACTGATGAACCGCATGGGGCTGGCCGGAGAGGGGACCGGGGCGGGGGGTGCGCTCAATCTGGAGCAGTTTGTCGCCCGGCTGGAAGAACTGACCGTTCAGCCTGCCGGTAGTTCGACCGATCCGGCGGACATGGCGCCCCAGATCGATCGGTTTCTGGAAGGCTGCCGCGTGCCTGTCGATCGGACCCCGGCATTTGCGCAAGCGGTTGCGGCCCCGCCAGAGCTGCCCCCGGCTGAGGGGCAGATCCAATCGGTCTGGTCGTCGCATGCCGCCGGCGGGCTGGAAACGCCGGTGGGCGCTCCAGCGGCCGAAGGCGCCGCAGAGGCCGGGGATGCCGCCGCAGCGCTGCCTGTAAAGGCGGCAGCCAACGAGGCCGCCAAGGCGGCCGAGGTGCTGGCTGCATCCGAAACCCGCAGCCCCGCGCCGACCGCCGGGCCTGCCGGCCCGTCGGTGGCCGCTTCCGAACGCAGTCTGCCGGCCTACGTGCTCAACCAGGTGGGACGCCAGATCATGCGGGCCCGCCTGAATGATGCCAGCGAGATTCGTTTTCAGCTTAAACCGCCGCATCTGGGCCGGATCCAGCTGACCATCGATCAAGGCGCCGAAGGTCTCAAGGTCACCATCATCACCGAGCACCAGGCGGCCCGGGACATGCTGACGGCCCATTCCGCTGATCTGCGCGCCTCGCTCCAGGGGCAGGGCATCAGGCTGGATGAAGTCGATGTTCAGGTCAGTCCCAATTTCGACCAGACCATGGCCGACAGCCGCCACGAATCCCAGCGCGGGCGCTCGGGATCCGGCCCGGCGGCCGTCCGGCGTCCTGAAGGGACCGACGACGACAGGGTGGAGGCCTCCCGGTCAAAACGGGGCATCCGCGATAACGCCCTCAATATCGTGGCGTAGAGCAGCGCATCAAACAAAAAAAGGAGTTGAACATGGCGATCGATCCGGTTTCAAACGCGAGCAGCGGTCTTGCCGCCATCAGCGGCAGCTACGTCGACAGCACCCAGAAGGAGGAGGACGACCGCCTGGGGCAGTCCGACTTTCTCACCATGATGGTCGCCCAGCTGCAGCACCAGGACCCCCTGAACCCGGCGCAAGGTACCGAATTCACATCCCAGTTGGCGCAGTTCAGCGGCCTGGAGCAGCAGATCAACACCAACACCAATCTGGCCGAGATTCTGAAGGCAATCGAAGACCAGGGCGGCGATCAAAACCTTTTAGACTACATCGGCAAGGAGATCACCAGCCAGGACAGCCTGGTGACCCTGGCGAACGGCGTTGCCGGCGGCGCCGCGTTCAGCCTCGCGGAGCCCGGCCAGGTGATCGTCACGATCTTCGACGGCGCTGGCAACCAGGTCTACAGCTACGCCCAGGCGGATCTGGCCGCCGGCACCCACGCCGTCGAGTGGAATGGGCAAAGCCTCAACGGACAAAGCGCCCCCGACGGCACCTATCGCTATGAAATCCAGGCGATCAGCGCCAGCGGCGTCCTTCAGGAGGTCCAGGCGACCTACACCGGCACGGTGAC
>JAABRJ010000335.1 GCA_011390985.1 Desulfobacteraceae bacterium | reverse complement strand
AAAATCCCTGCAGGGCCAGTCCACCGGCCGTCGACACCATGTCCTGCTCGGCGATGCCGTTTTCGATGAAACGCTCCGGAAAGGCGGCTTCAAAGGGGCGCAGACCGCAGTCGGCGGAAAGGTCGGCGTCGAGGACGACCACATCCGGCCGCTCCCGGCCGATTTCAACGAGGGCCTCGCCGAAGGCGGTGACGACCTTTTCGGCGGTGTCTTTGAGCCGCGTGCGGTTTGTTTCGCGCTGCTCGATCACCCGGGTTTGAAGGGGGGCAAGCCCGTGCCCTTGCAGACGGGTGTTGAGATTTTCGATGATTTCGGCATACCCGGCCGCGAAGGCCTCGTCATCCGGTGCCCCGGAGTGCCAGCGGTAAAGCCCCCGGCCGGCTTCCAGCGATGCCGGGCCCTCCATGAAGGATATGCCCTTGCCCTTGATGGTGTCGGCGATCAGCACCTTGGGTTTGTCGGTAATCTCCTTGAAGCGCTGCAGCGCCGTTCTCATCGCGCCGAAGTCGTGCCCGTCGCAGCGCGCCGCGTGCCAGCCGAAGGCCCCGAATTTGGCCTCCAGGCTGCCCAGGTCGATGATCTCCGCCACCGGCTTGTCGGTCTGGATCTTGTTGCAGTCCACGATCACGTTGAGATTAACAATTCGCTGGTGGGAGGCGGTTTGCAGGGACTCCCAGATTTGCCCTTCCTGCAGTTCGCCGTCGCCGGTCATGACGAACACCCGCCCCCCGGCCCCTTTCAATTTCTTGGCAATCGCCATCCCCTTGGCCTTTGAAATCCCCATCCCCAGAGAGCCCGAGTTGGCTTCGATCGCCGGTATGCTGAGATCCGGGTGGCCGTGGGTGCCGCCCAGGCGCCGCAGGTTGATAAAACGGTGTTCG
Source organism: Desulfobacteraceae bacterium (assembly GCA_011390985.1). Taxonomy (GTDB): domain Bacteria; phylum Desulfobacterota; class Desulfobacteria; order Desulfobacterales; family JAABRJ01; genus JAABRJ01. Next base: position 2,178 of record JAABRJ010000335.1, on the reverse strand, counting down.
TCAAGAAGGCCCAGGGCATACAAGACCGCATAGTGGCTGGGGACGTCGTGCCCCTTGGAAGAGAAATAGATGTCGCGGTCCGGGTGGTCGAGGCCCACCCGGGTGAGGTTCATCTCCGCGAAATACAGCAGGGTGACGATGTCCAGCGAACTGAGGCTGGAACCCAGGTGCCCGGAGCCGGCCCGTTTGACCGTGGCGAGCGCATTGGCGCGGCACATATCGGCAATCAGTGCAAGGGTCTCATCGGCTCCCAGGGAGGCCGTCCGGACCCGCTGAAACTCCTCTGCCGGGATCAGTTTTATTTCAAGCATTATGTGTTTTGCTCCCAAAGGCTATAGGGTGGGTGCGTCACAGGCGGAAGCTGGGCCTGGCCGGTTTGCACCAGGTGCTCGGCCAGGTCCCAGTCGTAGGGGCTGTTTACGTCAAAGCCCTCGTAATCGCGGGTCAGAAACGGCATCAGGACGGTGCCGGCGATGGTGCCGCCCTCCAGGGCCACCCGCGTCCAGGCAATCTCCAGGCTGGCATTCTGGACGTAGACTTCCGGCAGTGACGGGTATTGGCTGCTGTGCCAGGGTTGCTTGTGCGGGCCGAAAGGCAGCAGCGGCATCATCCGGCTGCCGCGCACAACCCACATCTTGCAGGGGTGCTGGCTGCACTTTTCAACCGCCCGCAGGGAGTCCACCCCGCTTTCGGCCAGGAATTCCCTCCAGGCCCGCTGGATCGTCTCAGGCCGCCGGAAGGGGCTGGTGGGGCGCAGAATGCTGAAACAGTCGTAGCGCCGGCCCGCTGCGGCCAGCCGGTCGAGGGTGAAGGTCACCCATTCGATATCCGGCGAGAGGTCCCCGGCGATTTCGGGGGGGCGTAGAAACGGCGCCTCGGCCCCGTAGTGGCCGGCGATGGCGGCATAGCGCGCGGCGTCGGTGGACACGATCACGTCGCTGAAGACCCCGCTTTGGCGGGCGGCCGAGATGCTGTAGGCCATCAGCGGATGTCCGGCCAGCGGCCGGATGTTCTTGTCGGGCACGCGTTTGGATCCGGCGCGGGCCGGAATGAGTGCGACGATGGATGGGTGCGAGGATGCGGTCATGGCGTTGCCGATTACACCAGCTCCGGGTCGATGCAGAGGTAGATGTCCTTGAGATTCGAGTAAACATCGAGCGCCTCGGTGCCCGGCTCGCGCGACCCGTTGCCGGACTGCTTGACGCCCCCGAAGGGCATGTGGGGCTCGCTGCCGTAGGTGCCGGCGTTGACCACGGCCACCCCGGCCTGGACCTTCTGGGCGAATTCGATCGCGCGGTGGACGCTGCGGCTGTGGATGCAGGCCGTCAGTCCGTAGGGCGAGTCGTTTGCCAGGCGCAGGGCTTCCGCGAAATTCTGTACGCGGTAGAGGCAGGTGATCGGGCCGAACACCTCCCGGGTGGAGATCGCGGCGTGCGGGTCGGCATTTTCGATCAGTGTCGGGGCCATGTAGCACCCGCCGGCGTGCTCCGGCCCGGTCAGCCGGTGGCCGCCGGTCAGGACGGTGGCGCCTTCCGCGCGCGCCTGCGCGACGGCGGCCAGCATGTCGGCCAGCTGGCGCTCGTTTATTACCGGCCCGAGGTCGTCCTCGTTGCCGGGACCAACCCGCAGGCGCTTGGTGCGCTCGACCAGCAGGTCGCGAAAGGCGTCATAGACCGCGTCAAAAATGATGATGCGGCTGCCGGCGGCGCAGCGCTGCCCGGCATTGCTGAAGGCCGAGAGCAGCACCCAGCGGGCGGCGTTCTCCAGGTCGGCATCGTCGCAGACCACCAGCGGGTTTTTACCGCCCAGCTCCAGGGATACCTTGGCCAGGCGGCGGCCGGCGACCTCGGCGATCTGCCGGCCGACCTGGGTCGAGCCGGTGAAGCTGACCACGGCGACATCGGGGTGGGCCACCAGGGGCGCCCCGGCCTCTTCGCCCAGGCCCTGCACGATGTTGAGGACCCCCGCGGGCAGACCGGCCGCATGGGCCAGTTTGCCGAAGAACCAGGCCGTTGCCGGCGTGTCTTCGGCGGCCTTGAGGACGGCGGTGTTGCCGCAGATCAGGGCGGGGAAAACTTTCCAGGCAACGTTGGCGATGGGGGTGTTGGCGGCGATGATCAGGCCGGCGACACCCAGGGGCTGGCGCACCGTCATGGCGTATTTGTTGGGGACCGCGCT
>JAABRJ010000334.1 GCA_011390985.1 Desulfobacteraceae bacterium | reverse complement strand
CGAGGGAGGGGCTGCGGCAATCCTGGATCTGAACCCCTCCACCCTGAGCTACCGCATCAAGAAGCTGCAGATCCGCAAGCCCTGAAAAGGCTGAGCCGCCAGGGGCCGAATGGGTGTTCCGGCGGCTCAGGCCAACTGCCCTACTCGCCATATGTTGCGTGTCAATAACCGCATATTTCGTCAATAGTTGCGCTTCCCCCAACAGTCCGTCACTCTCCACCCGCCTTTATCCCCTTTTAGGTTTAACATTTACAATTAGTTGAACCAAAATTGGTTATCCACAGAGGCGCCTGGCATAGGTGCTGCTAATCTACGTTACCACAGCACCAAGGAAGCAAAGAATTCGCTGGAATCGAGCTATCCATGGCCTTACGCCCGATTCATGGCCTACGGCAACCACGATTTCAAAAGCATTTTTCAAACATTGCCTAAGGACTCTGAGCCCGCATTTAGGGCTTGGATTCCCCCCTCGTCCCATTAAATCCATTTTTGTAAAAATATGTGCTCGCCCAGGAAAATTCCCCTTGGCTCAGTATTCGGTGAACAGAGTTGCAGGGGAAGGTGAGCGGCGGAGGAAGGTGATCAAGCATGGCTTCTCCGGAGAAAACAGTAGCCCGAAATGACGGCGGGCAGACGTCGGCTGCGCCTTCCATCTCCCTGTCCAAGGGAGGCGGCGCCATTCGCGGCATGGGCGAGAAATTCGCCGCCAACCCGGTTACAGGCACCGGCTCCATGACGGTGCCCATCGCCACCAGCCCGGGCCGATCGGGTTTCGGCCCACAGCTTTCCCTTTCCTATGACTCCGGCGCTGGCAACGGGCCGTACGGCTTCGGATGGAGTCTTTCGCTACCCTTGATTACCCGCAAAACAGATAAGGGGCTGCCGCACTATCGGGACGCTGAGGAGTCCGATGTCTTCATTCTCTCCGGCGCGGAAGACCTGGTGCCGGTGCTGGACGCGGACGGCACCCGCTGGAGCGAGGCACGCCGCATCGCGGGTATCGAGTACCGCGTCCACCGTTACCGCCCCCGGATCGAGGGCTTGTTCGCCCGCATCGAGCGCTGGACGAACGTCACCACGGGCGAGAGCCACTGGCGCTCTCTCTCCCGGGACAACATCCTCACCCTCTACGGCCAGGATGAAATCTCGCGCATCGCCGATCCCGAAGACGCAAGGCGCGTCTTCAGTTGGTTGATTTGCGAAACGCGCGACGACACGGGTAACGCCGTCATTTACCAGTACCAGGCGGAGGACGGAACGGGTGTCGATTTCGCCCAGGCCCACGAACGCAATCGCGGTGATCGTGAAAACTCCCAGCGTACCGCCAACCGCTACCTGAAGCGAATTCGCTATGGCAACCGTACGCCGCTGCTGGATAACGCGGGCCATCGCCCCCTGGCCCTGCCCCCCGTTCAGCGCGACAACGCCAGCTGGATGTTCGAGGTGGTTTTCGACTACGGCGAACACCCTGCGGCCGACCCCAAACCCAACGACGCGGGCGACTGGCGCTGTCGCCACGATCCATTTTCCACCTACCGGGCTGGCTTCGAGGTGCGCACTTACCGCCTCTGTCGGCGCGTGCTGATGTTCCATCACTTTCCCGAGGAGGTGGGCGTGGGTCAGGATTGTCTGGTACGTTCGACCAACTTCACCTTCCGGGAAACGCCCATCGCCGCCTTCATCGCGGCCGTCACCCAAAATGGGTACAAGCGTGTGGAGGCCGGTGGCTATCTCGTACAATCCCTGCCGCCGCTGGAGTTTGAGTACAGCGCGGCCGCCATCGGGCAGGAAATCCATGACGTCGACCCCACCAGCCTCGAGAACCTGCCCTATGGCGTGGACGGTGCTGCGTATCAATGGGTGGATCTCGATGGCGAGGGGCTCTCCGGCATTCTCACGGAACAGGGAAGCGGGTGGTTCTACAAGCGCAACGAGTCGGCGATCACTCGGGATAAGGCGACGGAAGCGTATTCCGCCCGTTTCGCGCCGGTCGAGCACATCGCCGGAAAGCCCGCTGGCAACCCTCTGACCGAAGGTCGGCTGCAATTCCTCGACCTGGCCGGCGACGGCCAGGTGGATCTGGTGCAACTCGACCGGCCGGTGGCCGGTTTCTACGAACGAACCGACGCGCAGGATTGGGATCACTTCCGCCCTTTCAGTACGATCCCGAATCTGGCCTGGAACGACCCGAACCTGCGATTCATCGACCTCACCGGCGACGGCCACGCCGACGTGCTGATCACCGAGGACCAGGCGCTCACCTGGTATCCGTCGCTGGCCGAAGACGGATTCGGCGCGGCGACCAGGGTTAATGTGCCGACCGATGAGGAACGCGGCCCCCACGTCGTGTTCGCCGATGGGACCCAGACGATCTTCCTGGCCGACCTGTCCGGCGACGGGTTGACCGACATCGCGCGCATCCGCAACGGCGAGGTGTGTTACTGGCCCAATCTCGGCTACGGCCGTTTTGGCGCCAAAGTCACCATGGACGATGCACCCTGGTTCGACCCACCGGAGCAGTTCGATCCGCGCCGCATCCGCCTGGCCGACATCGACGGTTCGGGGGTAACGGACATTATTTATCTCGGCCGCAACCAGACCCGGTTCTGGTTCAATCAGTCCGGCAACGCCTGGAGCACAGCCCACGAGCTGCCCGGCTTTCCCGCAGTCGACAGCATGGCTTCCATGGCGGCGGTGGATCTGTTGGGCAATGGCACCGCCTGCCTGGTTTGGTCCTCGCCGCTGCCGGGAGCCAGCCGCGCGCCCATGAAATACCTCAACCTGATGGCCGAGGGCAAACCGCATCTGCTGGTGCGCACCCGCAACAACCTGGGTGCCGAGACGCAGGTTCGCTACACACCTTCCACCTATTTCTATCTGCGGGATCTATACGACGGCAAACCCTGGATCACCAAACTGCCCTTCCCGGTGCATGTCGTCGAGCGGGTCGAGACCTACGACCACATCAGCCGCAACCGCTTCGTCACCCGCTACGCCTACCACCACGGCTATTTCGACGGCGTCGAGCGCGAGTTCC
>JAABRJ010000332.1 GCA_011390985.1 Desulfobacteraceae bacterium | reverse complement strand
TGCCCAAGCTGGAAAAAATAGCGGAACGCGGAGCGTGCATGGCGCCGGCCTCGCTGGCAACAAGCGGATCGGGAGTGTCGGGCAGGATCGCGCGCCTAGCGCAGGCGCACGAACGGGTTGCTGCGCTTCTCCTGGCCGATGGTCGTGGCCGGCCCGTGCCCGGTGTAGACCGTGGTGTCGTCGTCGAGGGTGAACAGCTTCGTCCGGATGCTGGCGATCAGGGTGTCATAGTCGCCGCCGGGGAAATCGGTGCGGCCGATGGAGCCGTAGAAAAGGGCGTCACCGACAAATACGCAGCGGTCCGTGTGGAAGGAAATCCCGCCCGGGGTGTGCCCCGGCGTGTGCAGCACGGTGAGCACGATATCCCCGAAGGTCACGCTGTCGCCCTCGCCCAGGGTGCGGTCGGGGGGCGGCGAATTCTGCGCCGACAGACCAAAGGCCGCGGCGCTGTTGGACAGGTCGGCCAGCATCGCGGCGTCCGCGGCGTGAATCTGCAGGTCGGCGCCGGTGGCTTCCTTGAGGCGCCGGTTGCCACCGACATGGTCGAAATGGCCATGGGTGTTGAGAATGTGCTTGAGGGTCAGTTTTTCACTGGCCAGGGACATCAGGATTTTGTCGGTTTCGTCGCCGGGGTCGATGACCGCCGCCTCACGGGTCCGCTCGCAGCCCAGGATGTAACAGTTGGCCATGATCGGCCCAACAGTCAGTTGCTTGATGATCACGGTCTTCCTCCCTTTGGGTTCAGTCGTCCAGGTCCTGCCGGGCCCGGGCAATCATTTCCAGCAGGCTGTGGATCTTGGGTCTCGGCTCACGCTGCAGCAGTTTCGCGACCGTTTCGGCCGGCAGGTTGGCCTGCAGATAGGCCGCGACGTCAAAGCGTTCCCACCAGCAGTCGAGGAGCTTGCCGCAGGGCGCGCCGGGCCGGTCGCCGCCGTGGTCGCGGCAGTACGCGAAGGTCACCGGCCCGCCCAGCCGCGGGCAGCGCCGCTCACAGTCGTCCCAGCGTCGATCCATTGCGACGGCCTCCGGATCAGCCCCGTTTGAGGTGCGCCGGTTTGGGGTAATGGGCAAAGACCTTTTCCGATTCGGCAATGACCCCTTCGGGCAATTCGAAATTGCTGAGCTGCCCGGCGAGGAATTTGTCGTAGGCCCCCAGGTCCAGCAGCCCGTGGCCGCTCCAGTTGAAGAGGATGACCTTCTCACGCCCCTCCTCTTTGGCCTTTTGGGCCTCTTCGATCACGGTGGCCAGGGCGTGGGTGGTTTCCGGGGCCGGGATGATGCCCTCGCTGCGCGCCAGGGTAATGCCGGCCGCGTAGGATTCCAGCTGGTTGACGGATTTGGGCGTCAGCAACCCCTCGTCCACCAGCTGGCTGACCGTCGGGGCCATGCCGTGGTAGCGCAGCCCGCCGGCGTGCAGCGGCGGCGGCATGAAGCTGTGCCCCAGGCTGTGCATCGGCAGGAGCGGCGTGTAGCCGGCGGTGTCGCCGTGGTCGTAGACAAACGGCGCCTTGGTGAGGGTCGGGCAGGCCGCCGGCTCCACCGGGTAAATTTCGATGGCCTTGCCGTTGATCTTGTCGAGCACGAACGGGAAAGCCAGCCCGGCAAAATTGCTGCCGCCGCCGGCGCAGCCGATGATGACATCGGGGTAGTCGCCGACCTTGGCCAGCTGCAGCTTGGCCTCCAGCCCGATGATGGTCTGGTGGAGCATGACGTGGTTGAGCACGCTGCCCAGCGAGTAGCGGGTCTTGCCGCTGGGGTCGCTCACGGCGGCCTCGATGGCCTCGCTGATGGCGATCCCCAGGCTTCCGGGGGTGTCCGGAAATTTTGCCAGGATCTCCCGGCCGGCCCGGGTTTCGTTGCTGGGGCTGGCCACGCAGCGGCCGTTCCAGACCTCCATCATGGATTTGCGGTAGGGTTTCTGGTCAAAGCTCACCCGCACCATGAAGACCTTGCACTCCAGCCCGAATTGGGAGCAGGCGAAGGAAAGGGCACAGCCCCACTGTCCGGCCCCGGTTTCGGTGGTCATGCGCTCAATGCCGGAGATTTTGTTGTAGTAGGCCTGGGGTACGGCGGTGTTGGGCTTGTGGCTGCCCGGCGGGCTGACGCTTTCGTTTTTGAAATAGATCCGCGCCGGGGTGTCCAGCACCTTTTCCAGGGACAGGGCGCGCACCAGGGGCGAGGGACGCCAGATCCGGTAAACCGACTGGACCGCATCGGGAATGTCGATCCAGCGTTGGGTGCTGACCTCCTGCTCGATCAGCTTCATCGGAAACACCGGCGCCAGATCTTCGGGCTTGATGGGGTTGCCGTCCGGTCCCAGCGGCGGGTTGAGCTTGATGTCGGCAAGAATATTGTACCATTGCCGGGGCATCTCGTCTTCGGTCAGAAGTATTTTGCGGTTTGTCATGGCGTTTCCTGTTTCAGGCTGGGCGCCGCCTCGCTTCTTTCCGCGGCCGTGCCGTCGGTCGTCTGCTTTTTCAGCGCCAGGTGAATGCTGTCGAGGATTCCGTTGATGAACGCGCCGGATTCCTCGGTCCCGTATTTCTTGCCCACATCGATGGCCTCGTTGATCGAGACCTTCGGCGGGATGTCGTCGCAGAAGAGCATTTCGAAGACCGCCACGCGCAGGACATTGCGATCGACGCCGGACATCCGGCTGATTTTCCAGTTGCTGGAAAAGCGTTCGATCAGGGCGTCGATCTCCGCCTTTTTCAGGATCACCCCTTCGACCAGGGTCTGGTAAAACGGCAGGAACTTGGGCGACGGATTGAAGTTTTGGCAAAACATGGCCATCGCCGATTCCGGCTTCACCGCGCCCGTATCCAGGTAGAAGAGGGTCTGCATGGCGAGTTCTCGGGCTTTGCGTCGGCTGCTGATCATCAGGCCTGCTCAACGGCCTCCATCAGGTTGACCATCTCCACGGCGGCCATCGCCGCGCTCCAGCCCTTGTTGCCGGCCTTGGTGCCGGCGCGTTCAATGGCCTGTTCGATGGTATCGGTCGTAAGGACGCCGAAGATCACCGGAACCCCCGTCTCTAAAGTCACACCGGCGATGCCCTTGGACACCTCG
>JAABRJ010000331.1 GCA_011390985.1 Desulfobacteraceae bacterium | reverse complement strand
ATGATGTTGTGGTTGGAAACCTGGGCAATGCCGATCCCGTAAAGCGCCAGGGTGTCGAAGAGGATGCCCTCGGTTTTTTCGCTGATCCGGCTGGTCCCCACGGTCACCGTTTTGGCCTGATGCTTGATGGCGTCCACCGGCCGGGCCATGGTGTTGATGGCGTCTCCGAGGCGCCCAAAGAGCCTGTCGAGCATGTTGCGCGGCGTGCCCTTGATGCCAAAGTCAAGCTCGAAGTCGGCGACCGGCAGCCGGCCGGCCAGGTACTTGAACAGCAGGGTCAGGTCGGCGGCGACATCCAGCGCGAGGGCGGTGACCAGCCGCTGCCGGTCGCGCAGCCCCTTGAAGGCGACGTAATACTGCTGGATCCGCTCGCGAAAGGTCTTTTCCAGAATGACCTCGTAGACGTCCAGACCGTCTTGGGCGAAATTGTTCAACAGGCGCTGGACGTCCTCGCGCACGTCGAAGAAAAAGCGCGACCCCTCGTTGATGGCCAGCGCCGCGCAGTAGCCCCAGATGTGCCCGACCATGACATTCAGGATCGGCGCCAGGTGCGGACTGACCGCCGGCACGTGGAAGACGTCCACGGCGTAAGGGTCGAAGCCGTGCTGCCCCTCGTCGGCGATCACGATCGGGGCGGCCTTGTGGGCCTTGAAAATTGCCGTATCCTTGATGATGTCCCCCAGGACGGTGGGGCTCACCCCGGCGGCGCTGACGATGATCAGCGGCTCGGAGGAAAGATCGATGTGTTTTTTGTCCTCGATGCAGTCCGATGAGATGGTCTTGTAGCACAGCTCGCTCAGCTTGATGCGGATCTCGTCGGCGGCGGCCTTGTTGGGACCGCTGCCCACCGCCGCCCAGTAGATCCGGGTGACGGCAAACCTGTGGGCCGAGGCCTCGATCTGCCGGCGCATGCCGAGCACCTTGCGCATCTGGTCGGGCAGCCGCAGCCACTGGCGGATCTCGTCGCTGACAAAGGCCTCGGAACGGTGCCCCTGGATCCTGGCAATGAAAAGCCCCAGCACCGCGCCGGCCACCACCTGGGAGTAGAAGGCCTTGGTGGAGGCCACCGACATCTCGATGTCGCGCCCGCTGCTGGGGTAGATCACCCCCTCGACCTTGAAGGTCAGGTCCGAGTCGCGGCGGTTGACGATCCCCAAGGTGCGGCCGCCGCGTTCCTTGACCATGTCCACGGCCCGGTTGGTGTCGGTGGTGGTGCCGCTCTGGCTGATGGCCACCACCAGGGTGTCGCGCATGGCACCGTTTTGCGCCGTTGCCCGCAGCTTGAAGCCGCTCAGCTCCGAGGCCCGCATCCCGACGATCTGCAGCGGGCTGCCGTCCAGGTAGTAATTGAGGATATCCGCGCAGGCCAGGGCCGCCACGCCGGCGGTGCCCTGCCCCACGAAGTAAACCTTGCGGATCTCGCCGGCCGCAAAGGCCTCCCGCAGCACGGCGGGAAAGGTTTTTTCGTCCAGGGTCACAGCCAGCATTTCGCCGCCGTCGCGGCTGACCACCTTCCAGCGGTTGCGCAGGGTCTTGGCGGCCAGTTCGGGGGACTCGGAGATTTCCTTGAGGAAGTAGTGCGCGAAACCCTGACGGTCGATGTCGCGCGAGGTGATCTCGGTCTGTTTGACGTCCCCCTCCCCCAACTGGACCGGGGTGCCGTCGTAGTACATCGCCCGGATGCCCGCCAGCCCCCCGGCCGAGTCCTGATCCAGGACGAACACCTGGCCCTGGGTCTTGCCCGCGGCGCCTTGCACGACCTTTTCACCGTCGATCTTGAGAAACCGCCGGGTCTCCTCGACAAACCCGTAAACCTCCGAGGTGGGCATGTAGTGGGTGTCGGCCAGCCCAATGAAAACCGCCTGCCCGCTGCCGCGCTGCGCCAGGAAAAGTTTGCCCGGGGCGAGATCGGTGTGCATGGAAATGGCGTGCGAGCCCTCGAAGTCGCTGACGGCCTTGCGAAAGGCGGTTTCCACGTCAAACCCCTGCTGGATGTAGCCCTCCACGTGCAGCGGGATGATCTTGGTGTCGGTGGTGACATCGGCGTGGATGCGGTGGCCGTTCTGCTCGTAGCGGGCCCGCAGGGCCAGGTAGTTGTCGATGTCGCCGTTGAGGCAGGCGTGGATGATGCCCCGGCGCTCGGCGCGCACCGCGTTGGGGTCGTTGTCGACCGGGTGGCAGTTGAATTCGCTGATGGCCCCGATGGAGGCCCAGCGGGTGTGGGCCGAGACGGTGTGGTAGCGGTTGGGGAATGTGGCGAGCAGCTGCAGGATGGCGTCGTTTTCGATCTGCGCGCGCAGGAAACGGATGTTGTCCCCCAGGCTGCCGATCTCGGCGGCCACCTTGTAGACCAGGGCCAGGCAAACCTGGCCGCCGTCGCCATCCGCGATGGTGATGCTGCGGTTGACCAGTACGTCCCCCGAGGTGCGGCGGGCCAGTTCTGCGGCGAGCCCCGTGCCGGAGGTCTCCATCCGCCCGCAAAACCCCTCGAAGGCCGCGCGCTCGAGCACAAAAAGCAGCGAGATCCCTGCTGAATCGCGCCCGCGAACCTCCAGGCGGTCGATGCTGTTCAAAACGGCGTTGATATTTTTGAAGACCGCCACCGTTTCGGCCGAGGCCCTCCCGGGGGCGTTGCGCAGCAGGGCCTGCACGCGGCGGACGTTGTCGCCCACCTCGGTGCCCAGGCACCAGACCACGTCCTTGAGCCGTTCGAGCCGGCCGGCGACCGCATCGACGGTCTCGGCCGGCAGACGCCCGAGCTGTTCGGCAAACTGACGCGACACGCACGCGGCCGCATCCGACAGCCGGCGTGTCAGGCCGTCCAACTGCGCCAGGACCGCCGGATCGGCGAAAAGCGCGTGGAAGGGTGCGGCCTGTTTGAGGCCTTCGGCGGCCCGCCAGAGGGCATCCACGGTCTCGCTGCCGCCGAGACCGGCCGTTTGCCCCCCTGCGAGCGGGCCGACCTGCGCGAGCCCGGCGGCTTCGAGCCTTTCGGTCAGCTCGACCAAAACGGACAGGTCCGGACCCTCGCCCGGGGTCTGCGGCGGGCGTTTGAGGGCCACGATACCCGCCAGGCCGCACCCCAGCAGGCATGTC
>JAABRJ010000330.1 GCA_011390985.1 Desulfobacteraceae bacterium | reverse complement strand
AACAAGAGCACCAGCAGGGGTTTCAATTCAACCGAAAAATTCGTTTTCACCCGTTTCTCCTTGCTCAATTCGGTTTTCGCAAAATGAATTCCACCCGCCGGTTGCGGGCGCGGTTTTCCGGGGTGTCGGGACCGAACAGCGGGCGCTGGTCGCCGTAACCGCCCACGGCCAGGTGTGCCGGGTCAAGTCCCGGCGGGGCGCTCAGCACCTCATAGACGCTCAGGGCGCGGCGGAAAGACAGCTCCCAGTTGGACCGGAAGCGGCCGCCGACCACCGGCTGGCGGTCGGTGTGACCCATGATCAGGATCTCGTTGGCCACATAGCGCAGGGTCTCCTTGATGCTGTCCAGGATCGGGCGCTTTTGCGGGTGGATCTCCGCTTCACCGGACGCGAAGAGATGGTCAGAGTCCAGCGAGATCACCACGCCGCGCTGGTCCTCGGAAACCGCCAACAGATCGAGAACGGCTGCCATCTCGGGATTTTCGGACTTCAACCGCTGAATGCCTTCCAAGAGGTCCACCGCCTCCGCCACCAGGCGACTGTTGCTGAGCGTTTCGATCTGAGGGGCGCTCTGCTCGTCGCCGATGGGGTCGGACCTGGTGTTGGCCCCGTTGTGGTTCATGGGGCCTTGGGTGACGGAAGCGATGTTGAATATGGTGCGCACTTTTCCGGTATCCATGGACTTCATCGTCAACAGGAGCACGAAGAAGGTCAGCAGCAGCATAATCAGGTCACCGAAAGTCACCATCCAGGCATTGGGGTCGGCCTGCCCGACATCCTGCGCCCCGCTTTTCCTGCCGCTGCCTCTGCCCACCGTTCTGTTCCTTTTGACTGTCGAAGGTCCACCCGCTGCGGTGAGACCCGAACGCCCGCCGTTACCTGAAGACCTTGAAGAAAAACGATTGGAAGGTGAATCCGCGCTGGGGTTTTTGGAGGCCTCGGGGCTGCACCAAGAGGACATCCACCCGCTGATTGAGCGCCCGGCCCTCGCGGGTGGTGTTGGCGGCCACGGGTTGGGTGGACCCCCGGCCGTAGGCCGTGATGCGCTCGGCCGGCACCCCCCCCGGATCGATCAGAAACCGCAGCACGCCGAGCGCCCGCTGGGCGGAGACCGCCATGCTCGATCCGCCCTGCGCGGGGTCGGGCGGAGAGTTGTCGGTGTGGCCGCTGACCTCGACGGGGGCCTCGGTTTCCAGGATCAGGGTCGCGAGCCGCTTCAGAAGGGGGTGCATCGCCGGCCGAATTTGGGCCGCTGGGCCCTCGAAGAGCCCATCGGCCGGCAGCGACACCAGGCTGCCGCGTTCGGAGGTCCGGATCCGGATGTCCTGAGCCAGATTGTCGGCCGTTTCCAGCAAGGGGGCGAAGTCTATCTGGCCCGCCAGCGGCGGAATGGGGGCGGGGATTGAAGGGCTCTGCTTGCGTTCAAGAAAACTGTAACCGCCGGAAAGGCCCGCGAAGCTCTCCAGAAGGGACCCCAACGCCTGCCGCTGTCGATGTTCGTCCACGACTGCGATGGCGTTGAGCAGAATGAAAAACGCCAGCAGAATGATAAAGAGCGACACCGTCATCATCATAATCAGGTTGGGGGCTGCGGTTTCGGTTTGTTTCTTTTTGCGGGCCATCCTGCCGTCCCTCGGGGCCGTCTGCCGCTTGGGGGATTACTTGAAGTGGGTCTGCCGCTGGCTGGGTGAGACAAACGCCAGCATCTTCTGCTCGAGGATCCGCGGGTTTTCGCCCTTGGTGAGGGAGATCACGCCCTCCGTGATCATCTCCTTGGCCAGGGCTTCCTCCTTGCTGCGGGTCTTGAGTTTTCCGGCAATCGGCATGCAGACCAGGTTGGCGATCAACGAACCGTAAAAGGTGGTCAAGAGCGCAACGGCCATCGCCGGCCCGATGGTGCTGGGGTCATCCATGGACTGCAGCATCTGAACCAGCCCGATAAGGGTCCCGATCATCCCCAGGGCGGGCGCGAAGGTGCCCATGGTGGAGAAAATTTCGGCGCCCAGCTGGTGACGCTCGCGCAGGAATTCGATTTCGGTTTCAAGGATGTTCTGGATTGATCCGGGCTCAAGGCCGTCCACGGAAAGCTGCAAGCCCTTTTTGAGAAACACGTCCTCGATGTTCTTGACATCCTCCTCCAGCGACAAGATGCCTTCGCGCCGCGACTTGTTGCCGAAGCCCACGAACTGCTCGACGATCTTCTCCACCGAGGCGGTCTTGCTCAGGAACACGTTTTTGACCACCCGCAGCGCCCCCAGGAGGTCTTTGAGGGGGTAATTGATCATGGTGGCCCCCAGGGTCCCGCCCACGACGATCATCAGCGAGGGCACGTTGATGAACAGCGAGAGCCCGCCCCCCATGACGATCGCAATCAACACCAGCCCAAAGGCGGACACCGTTCCCAGAAGCGTGGCTATGTCCATGAGAGTCTCTTTTCAGAAGCGGCGGATTGAAGATTTTGCCAGTGGGCGCGACGGAAAACCGGCGCGGATAGAAAACTGAGGAGGGATTGAGCAACAAACATGCCAGGAGGGTTGCCCAGGGAAACCGGAGAACGATGGCGGGAGCCAACGGCGTGGGGTTGAAAAAGGCGTGCACCCCTGAAGGACGGGCCACAGCCGGTCGGCGGCGCGGCCCGCAAAAGGGTCATGGGTCAGTGACGGGTTGTCA
>JAABRJ010000329.1 GCA_011390985.1 Desulfobacteraceae bacterium | reverse complement strand
ACGGCCAGCGGGAAGGCCCAGCGGGGTCGCAACCGCCCGCCTTCCCCGTTGCCCTTGACCCGCAGAATTGAATGCCGCGCCCAAGAATAATGGCACATCCTGCTGGGCTTCCGGCCCTGCTCCGGGGGTGCATCCGCCGGTGCAGATCCCCCACTCTGCACCGGCGGATGTGCCATACAGACCACCAAAACCCGGCGCATTCCCCCCGGGTGGCGGGCAATTGGCCAGGCGACCCTTAGCGCTTCATCTGGATCGTCTCGGCCAGCATGTCGTCCACCGTGGTGATAATCTTGGAATTGGCCTGGTAGCCCCGCTGGGTGGTGATCATCTTGACGAACTCGTTGGCGATATCGACATTGGACTGCTCCAGGGAGTTGGGCGTGATGCTTCCCAGTCCGTTGGTGCCGGGATGGTTGGTGA
>JAABRJ010000328.1 GCA_011390985.1 Desulfobacteraceae bacterium | reverse complement strand
GGTCACCGGTCGTCCCTGGACAAAGGTGATGAAATTGGGGTAGCAGGCATAGTGGGGGTCCGAGATGATGACCTCGTCGCCCGGGTCGAGCAGCGCCGCGAAGAGCGCGAACATCACCGGGGAGGTGCCCGAAGAAACGATCACCTGCTCGGGATTCACCGGGACCTGGTAGCGCTCGGCGTAGTACTCGCAGATCGCCTGCCGCAGTTCGGGAACCCCAAGACTGTGGGTGTAGTGGGTGTGCCCGGCGTCGAGGGCCCGGCAGACGGCGCGTTTGACGCACTCGGGGGTGTTGAAATCGGGTTCGCCGACCTCCAGGTGGATCACGCTGTGGCCCTGGCGCGCAATCTCGTTGGCCCGTTCAAGAACATCCATGACGATGAAAGAACTCATCTGCTGGATTCGCTGGGAAATCATTCAGACCACCTTGTTCAAGGGGTACTCGATGATGCCTTCGGCGCCCTGCTTCTGAAGTTCGGGGATCAGGTCGCGCATCACGTTGGTGTTGACCACCGTTTCGACCGAAAACCAATCGGACTGGTAGAGGGGGGCGACGGTCGGGGCGTTCAGGCTGGGCAGAATCGCCACGATGTCTTCCAGGCGGCCCTTGGGGACGTTCATTTTCAGCCCCACCAGCTTTTCGCCGAGCAGCGCGCCCTTGAGGAGCAGGGCGATCTGCTCGATCTTTTCGCGTTTGACGGGGTCCTGCCACGCGCGGTGATTGGCGATCAGCTGGGTGTTGGTCTGCATCAACTCGTGCAGGATGCGCAGGCCGTGGGCCTTGATGGTGCTGCCGGTTTCGGTGACCTCGACAATCGCATCCGCCAGGCCGGAGACCACCTTGGCCTCGGTCGCCCCCCAGGAAAACTCCACCGAGACGTCGATGTGGCGTTCGGCAAAATAGCGTTTGGTGAAGTTCACCAGCTCGGTTGCGACCTTCTTGCCCTGCAGGTCCTCCAGTTTTTTGATGGGCGAATCGTAGCCCACCGCCAGGATCCAGCGGGCGGGGCGGGAGCTGACTTTGGAGTACACCAGGTCACTGACCACGTGGACGTCGGAGGCGTTCTCGGCAATCCAGTCCTTGCCGGTCAGACCGGCGTCCAGGGTGCCGCTTTCGACATAGCGCGACATCTCCTGGGCACGGCAGATGCCGCACTGGATGGCATCGTCGTCGATTTCCGGAAAATAGCTGCGGCCGTTGACATTGATGGTCCAGCCGGAGCGTTTGAACAGGGCGATGGTGGCGTTCTGGAGACTCCCCTTGGGAATCCCCAGCTTCAGTGGGGTTTTCATTGACCGTAGACCTCCTTAGGGTCAAACACCGGTTGCCCGACAACTTCCAGGGCGTCCTGGTTCACCCGTTTGTGAAAGCAGCTGCGGTGCCCCGTGTGGCAGGCGGCTCCGCCCAGCTGTTCGACTTTCAGAAGCACCGTGTCACCGTCGCAGTCGACGCGGATTTCCCGGACCAGCTGAACATGACCGGAGGTTGCCCCCTTTTCCCACAGGCTCTGGCGGGAGCGGCTGAAGTAAGTGGCCTTGCCGGTTCGCAGCGTGGCCTGCCAAGCGGCCTCGTTCATGAAGGCCAGCATCAGGACTTCGCCGGTCTGGTAGTCCTGCGCAATCGCCGGCACCAGGCCGTCGATTTTGGAAAAATCAAGCGTGATCATACAGCCTCCGTCTTTTTGAACACCCCCGCGGCGGGCTTTTGGATGGACGGCGGGGATCATCGGGTATAATATCCGGTTCTTCAAAACCTAAATGACTATCGATAATAACGATCAAAGTCAAACGGTTTGTGGATTGGCGGCGTTTGCCGCCCGTCGACTGCGATGGCCTGGCGGGGGCCCTGGGCCAGACCGCCGCCACGGTGTCCGTGCCCCCCAGGCCGCTTGCCCCAAGGGGCAATCTCTGATAGCATCAAAAAAATAAGACAGCGGGGCGAAACCGGGGTGGCCCGCTTCGCTCCCAAGATTTTTTAGGAGGGGCCGCATCCGTATGGTCAAAAGCAAAAGCAGCGCCGAGATTACCCGCAGGCGGGCCAAAAAAGGCAAGGGAGGCATTTTCGGGAGGCTGTTGCGCCGGTCTTTCTGGGCGGCCCTGGTGATGCTGATCGTGGTGGCCGCCGCCGGCGCCGGCCTGTATGCCTACTTCGCCAGTGACCTTCCCCAAATCACGACGCTCAAGGATTATCGCCCGCCCATTATCACCACCGTCTTCTCCGACGACAACCGCAAAATCGGCGAGTTTTTCAAGGAACGTCGCAAGCTGCTGCCGCTGCAGGACATGCCCGAGATGCTGCTGCATGCCTTCGTGGCGGCCGAGGACAGTCGCTTTTACAAGCACCAGGGCATCGATTTGATCGGCATCCTGCGGGCCTTTTTCAAAAATCTGGAGGCCGGCGCCATCGTCCAGGGCGGCAGCACCATCACCCAGCAGGTCACCAAATCCTTTTTCCTCAGCCCCGAGAGAAGTTACGAGCGCAAGGTCAAGGAGGCGATCCTGGCCCATCGGATCGACAAGTCGTTCACCAAGGATGAAATCCTCTACCTCTATCTAAACCAGATTTACCTGGGACACGGGGCCTACGGAGTTGAGGCGGCCTCCGAAAATTATTTTGGCAAGCCTGCCCGGGAGCTGGAGCTGGCCGAATGCGCCATCCTGGCGGGCCTGCCCCAGGCGCCGAGCCGCTATTCACCTTTCCGCAACCGGGAAAAGGCCAAGGAGCGGCAGATTTACGTTCTGAACCGAATGGTGGAAGAGGGCTATATCACCGCCCAGCAGGCCACCGACGCGATCAATGCCCCGCTTGACGTCAAGCCGCGGCGCAACTGGTACATCGAAAAAGTGCCGGAGTATACCGAACACGTGCGGCGTTACGTGGAGGAGAAATACGGCCAGGAGGCCCTCTACACCGGCGGCCTGAGAATATTCACGGCCGTCAACATCGACATGCAGAAAATCGCGGGCGCGGAAATCACCCGGGGTCTGCTGGATCTCGACAAACGCCAGGGATACCGGGGACCCATCGAACACCTGGCGCCGCAGGCAATGGCGGCATTTGCCGCCGGGCTGCGCGGCGGGCAGCAAGACGACCCCCTGGAAGCGGGCAAAACCGTCAAG
>JAABRJ010000327.1 GCA_011390985.1 Desulfobacteraceae bacterium | reverse complement strand
CGGAACGCTACATGGGCGCCGTGATGAAACTGTGCCTGGACCGCCGCGGCATCAACACCAACTACCAGTATCTGACCAGCAACCGCCTGGAGATGTTTTTCGAGCTGCCGCTGGCCGAGGTGGTCTTCGATTTTTACGACAAGCTCAAGTCCATCACCCAGGGCTACGGCTCCTTTGACTACGAGGTGATCGACTACCGCGAAACCGACCTGGTCAAGCTGGACATCCTGATCAATGGCGAGAGGGTCGACGCCCTTTCCCAGTTGGTTCACCAGGAACGGGCGGTGGAACGGGGGCGGATGGCGTGTGAAAGGCTCAAGGACGAAATCCCCCGGCAGATGTTCAAGATTGCGATCCAGGGGGCCATCGGCGCCAAGATCATCTCGCGCTCGACGGTCTCGCCGTTTCGCAAGGACGTGACGGCCAAGTGCTACGGCGGCGACATCTCCCGGAAACGCAAACTGCTCGAAAAACAGAAAAAGGGCAAGAAGCGCATGAAGATGGTGGGGCAGGTGATGCTGCCGCAGTCCGCCTTCCTGGCGGTCCTCAAAACCCACGACGACTGACGGGCTTCTCTCCCGGTTGCAGCCGCATCCGCGCGGCAGCCGCCGGCACGCCTCCCTACCGGCGAATTGCCTCCCCCAAAGGAGAAATGGCATGGGAAAGACCATCGCTGAAAAAATTTTCGACGCCCACCGCGTGGACAACCCTTCCGGCGATATCCACGTCATTCGCCTGGATGCCGTTTTCTGCCACGAGATCACGACCCCGACGGCGATTGTCGATCTTCAGCGCCGCGGCAAGGACCGCGTCTTCGACCCGGCCAGAATCAAGGCGGTGATCGACCATGTCACCCCCGCCAAGGACTCCAAGACTGCCACCCAAGGCAGGATTCTCCGTGATTGGGCCCGCCGCCACGGCATCCGCGACTTTTTCGATATCGGCCGCAACGGCATCTGCCACGCCCTTTTCCCCGAGAAAGGGTTTGTACGCCCCGGCTACACGGTCATCATGGGCGATTCCCACACCTGCACCCACGGCGCCTTCGGCGCCTTCGCCGCCGGGGTCGGCACCACCGACCTGGAGGTCGGCATCCTCAAGGGGGTCTGCGCCTTTCACTACCCGGTAACCCTCAAGGTCAACATCAGCGGTCGGCTGCGGGCGGGGGTGTTCGCCAAGGATGCGATTCTTTCGGTCATCGGCCGCCTCGGAGTGGACGGGGCCACCAACCGCGTGATCGAGTTTGGCGGGCCGGTGGTGGCGGAGATGAGCATGGAAGCCCGCATGACCCTCTGCAACATGGCCATCGAAGCCGGCGGCACCTGCGGCATCTGTCTGCCGGACCAGACCACCGTGGCCTACCTCTGGCCGTTCATAAAGGGCGAGTATGCGGACCCGGCGGCGGCCCTGGCAGCCTTCCGCCGGCTGCACTCGGACGCCGATGCGGTCTACGACGCCGTGATCGACCATGACGTGTCGGATCTCGCCCCCCAGGCGACCTTCGGCTACAAGCCGGACCAGGTCAAGGCGGTCGCTGAACTGGCGGGCACCCCCATCGACCAGGTCTACATCGGCTCCTGCACCAACGGCCGGATCGAGGACCTGCGGGTGGCCGCACGGGTGCTGGCAGGCCGGAGGGTCCACGACCGGGTGCGCGCCATCGTCTCGCCGGCGACCCCGGCGGTCTTCCGCCAGGCCCTGGAGGAGGGGCTGATCAAAATATTCATGGATGCGGGCTGTTGCGTCACCAACCCGACCTGCGGCGCCTGCCTGGGGATGAGCAACGGGGTTCTGGCGGAGGGTGAGGTCTGCGCCGCGACCACCAACCGTAATTTCAACGGCCGGATGGGCAAGGGCGGGATGGTCCACCTCATGAGCCCGGCCACGGCTGCGGCCAGCGCCGTCGCCGGCCGGATCGCCAACTCGCAACTCTTCCAGGGCTGAAAATCTTGCAGGGGGAAAATTGAGATGAAAAATTTTGACGGCCGCATCCTTTTTCTCGACCGCGCGGACATCAATACCGACGAAATCATTCCGGCCCGCTACCTGACCGAAATCGCCAAGGAGGCCCTGCGGCCGCATCTGCTGGAGGATCTCAGCCTGGAGGGCTTCGAGCCCGCCCGGGACACGGCCGGAAAGGCCGTGGTGGTCGCCCGCCAGAACTTCGGCTGCGGCTCCTCCCGCGAGCACGCACCCTGGGCGCTGGAGGTCAACGGCATCAACCTGGTGATCGCCGAGAGCTTCGCCCGCATTTTCCGCCAGAACATGTTCAACTGCGGCATGATCGCCGTTGCGCTGCCGGCCGCGGCGATTGCGGAGATCTTCGCCCGCTTTGCCGGCCGGGATACGGTTTTGAAAACCGATCTGGCTGGCAGCCGGTTTGCGCTGACCGCCGGCGAGGACCGCCTGAGCGTGCCCTTCAGCCTGTCGGGATTCGAACGTGCTCTTGTGGAAGCCGGGGGATGGGTGGAATATGCGGATGCCCGATATTGAGGGCTCCGCAAAAAGGCCAATTCCGGGGTTGGGCTGCATTCCCGGCCCCGCTCCAGAGTATCCGCAGCTCAGCGTGGCGTTTTGACCGGTTGCTTTTTTGACGGTGGCAAGGGGAGGGGGTCAGGCGGCCACCACCGGGTTTCTGAGGGCCCCGATTTTCTCGATCCGGCACTCCACCAGGCTGCCGGCCGTCAGCAGGATCGGCGGGTCCCGGAAAATGCCCACGCCCGCCGGGGTGCCGGTGGAGATGACGTCCCCGGGCAGCAGCGTGATGTCTTCGCTGATGTTTTCAATCAGGAAGGGGATGTCGAAAATCATGTCGGCGGTGGTGCCGTCCTGCATGAGCTGGCCGTCCACCACGGCGGTCAGGCGCAGATTGCGGAAGTCGCCGATCTCGTCGGGGGTCACCAGCGCCGGGCCCATGGGGGCGAAGGTGTCGAAGGACTTGCCGCGGAACCACTGGGAATCGGCGAACTGCGCGTCGCGGCCGGAGACGTCGTTCATGACGGTGAAGCCGGCGACGTAATCAAGGGCCGTCTCCCGGGGGATGCGCTTGCCTTCGCGGCCGATGACCACGGCCAGTTCGACCTCCCAGTCCACCTGTCGGCTGCTTCGCGGCAGCACGATGGGGTCGCTGGGGCCGTTTAGGGTGTTGGCGGTTTTGCAGAAGA
>JAABRJ010000326.1 GCA_011390985.1 Desulfobacteraceae bacterium | reverse complement strand
CGTGGCCCGCAGCCAGATCGTCGATTTCGACCTGTTCCGGGAATGCGTCAAAGAAGAGTTTGCGGCCAAGGAAAAATTCATTCCCCTCAACATGAGCGCCATTGAGGCCGGCCGCAAGGCCGCTCAAAAATAGGACCGGCGCTGCGCTTTGTTTAACCTGCTGGCCTTCCGGGCGGCCTGCTGCCCGCAAAGCGGAATTCATTCCAATGAACCTACCGGCACCCGACTACATCCTGGCAATCCAGCCTTACGAACCCGGCAAACCCTGTGAAGAGTTGGAGCGGGAGTACGGCATCTCCGATTCGGTCAAACTGGCCTCCAACGAAAACCCCTTGGGCCCCTCGCCCATGGCGGCGGCGGCCGTCAGCCGCTGCCTGAAAAGCCTCCACCGCTACCCGGATGCCACCGGCTATCGGTTGACGCGCCAGCTGGCGGCCAAACTCGGCGTGGCCCCCGCCAATATCGTTCTGGGAAACGGCTCCGACGATCTCATCGGCATGCTGGCGCGGGTGTTTCTGCAGCCCGGCGACGAAGTCCTGATTCCCAAGCCTTCCTTTCTGATGTACGATATTACGGTGCGGGCCGCCGGCGCCGTTCCGGTTTATTCCCCCCTGCGGCAGCTCGTCATCGACCTGGAGGACCTTGCAAAACGCCTCAGCCCCAAAACCCGGATGGTGTTCATCACCAACCCCCATAACCCGACCGGAAGCGTGGTGACGCGCGCGGCCCTGGATTCCTTTCTGGCGGCGATGCCCGCCGGGGTGGTCGTGGTGCTCGACGAGGCTTACGTGGAGTTCGTGCAGGACCCGCACAGCCCGGACGGACGCGCCTATCTCGACGAAAACCGCCTGCTCGTGGCCCTGCGGACATTTTCGAAGGCCTACGGCCTCGCCGGGCTGCGGATCGGCTACGGCATCATGCCGCAGGCCGTCGCGGAGCTGATCCACCGCATCCGCCAGCCCTTCAACACCAACACCCTGGCGCAGGCCGCGGCCTGCGCGGCACTGGCGGACAGCGAGCACCTGGCGCAGACCCTGAAGGCCGTCCACGACGGTCTGGCCTATCTCCAGGAGGGCCTGCGGCGCATGCACGTCCATTATTTTCCGACCGAGGCCAATTTCTTCCTGATCGACCTGGAACGGGACGCTGCGGCCGTGAACCAAAAGCTGCTGCGCCAAGGCGTCATTGTGCGCCCGATGGGCGGCTACGGGTATCCCCATTTCCTGAGGGTCAACGTCGGCCTCCCAAGTGAAAATGAACGCTTTTTGAAGGCGCTGGCAGTGGCCCTTTAGACCCATCCCCAGCGCCTTTTTGGGATTGACCGTTTATGTCTTCAGAGAAAATAGAGCGCCGGCTGATCATTACGATCGACGGGCCCGCCGGTGCGGGCAAGACCACGGTCAGCCGCACCCTGGCCGCCCGGCTTGGGTATCGCTACGTGGACACCGGCGCTTTGTACCGCGCGGTGGCCCTCGCGGCGCTGCGCGCCGACCTCCAGGCCGACGACGATGACGGCCTGGAACGGCTGTGCCGCGGCCTGACCCTCGCGTTCGCGTCCGCCGAAGACGGCAGCGCGCGCCTGTTGTCCGACGGGAAGGACGTCAGCGACCAGCTCCGCTCACCGCAAGTCACCAGGATGGCCTCGGCCGTTTCGGCGCGCCCGCCGGTTCGCCGGGGTCTGCTGCGATTGCAGCGCGAACTGGGCCGCGACGGCGGCGCCGTTTTTGAAGGCCGGGACATGGGCACGGTTGTCTTTCCGGGGGCCGATGTCAAATTTTTCCTGGACGCCTCCCCCCGCACCCGGGCCCTGCGGCGTTTTGCGGAAGTCCAGGCCCGCACCGGCCAGAGCCTGGCGGAAATCGAAACGGCCATCCGCCAGCGGGACGCCAACGACCGCACCCGGGCGCTGGCGCCGCTCAGACCGGCGGAGGATGCCATTCCGGTGGATTCCACGGACCTGACGATTGACGAGGTGGTCGACCAGATGCTGACCCACGTTTCGCTAAAAATGCGCCAAACTCGTGGCTGAAACAGCCTGGCCCTGCACCGCAGCGCCTTTTCGCACGTGTTGCGCCTCACTTTAGGGTTGTTTTTTTCTCATTTGTCTGGTAGTAGAGCCGGCTTATGCGATTCCCTTCGAAAGGGACGCAAATAAAATAGGTAAGGGGGAATACTTGTTTCATGGAAAATCTTACAGAAAACGATTCTAAACAACCGCAAGAGGTTCAGCAAGACGCTCAAACGCCCCAGGTGGAAGCCGCAGAGACGGCCGCCGCAGCGCTCAGCGACCCGCCATCGGATGAAACGGGCACCAATCCCGGCGCCCCGGCCGAAGAAACCATGGAAGACTTGATGGATATGTACGAAGAGAGCATCAAGCGCTTCCGGGAAGGCGAGGTCGTAAACGGCAGGATCATTGCCGTCGACAAGGACTACGTTCTGGTGGATATCGGTTACAAGTCCGAGGGCCAGATCCGTATCCAGGAATTCCGCGATGAGAATGGTCAGATCAACGCCAACCTCAACGACGAAATCGAGGTCATGGTGGAATACTGGGATGACGAAGAGGAGCGCGTCATCCTGTCCAAGGAAAAGGCCGCCAAGGTCAAGGTCTGGGATGCCATCAAAACCTGCTACGACGACAGCGGCACGATCGAGGGGGTCATTACCAACCGGGTCAAGGGCGGTTTTTCGGTGGACGTCGGCGTCCAGGCGTTTCTGCCGGGCTCTCAGGCGGATCTGCGCCCCATCCGCAATCTGGATGAGCTGGTCGGCAAAAGCTTCCCCTTCCGGATTCTCAAATATAATCGCAAACGCAGCAATATCGTACTCTCGCGGCGGGTCCTGCTGGAAGAGGAGCGCGAGAGCAAGCGGACCCAAACCCTCACCGCGATCCATGAGGGCAAAGTCATGGCCGGGACCGTCAAGAACATCACCGAGTACGGCGTCTTCGTCGACCTCGGCGGACTGGACGGTCTGCTGCACATCACCGATATTTCCTGGGGGCGCGTCAAGCACCCGTCCGAAATGTATTCCGTCGGCGACAGGATCCAGGTCAAGGTCCTGCATCTGGACCTCGAGAAAGAACGCGTCTCCCTCGGTGTCAAGCAGCTGGTACCGGATCCCTGGACCACGGCCGCCAGCAAGTATCCGGTTGGCTCGCGGGTCAACGGGAAG
>JAABRJ010000325.1 GCA_011390985.1 Desulfobacteraceae bacterium | reverse complement strand
CTGAGAGGAGAAAACACGATGAAATGGGTTCTGATGGGAATCAGTCTGGTATGGATTGCGTCCGGGGTTTGCCTGGTGCTCTATACCGCCGCCTGCCGGAAGGTTTTGGCCAATCTGCTGGAAAATATGAATGCCCAGATTCTCGGTGCGTTGATTCTTGTGGTCGGAGTGCTGTTGCTGCTGTCGGCCACCGCCAGCCAGAATTTTTGGTTCGTGCTCCTCCTGGCGGGCCTTGCGCTGGCCAAAGGGGTGCTGTTCTTCATCAATCCGCGCGGGCTTTTCGTGAAAATCCGGCGCTGGTATCTGCAGCAGGCCGACGATCAAACCTACCGGATGATGGGCATTATTCTGCTGGTGTTGGGCACCGCCGTGTTTTCATGGATCAAGTAAACCTGCCGTTCGGCAGGGTAGCAGAATGTCTGCGGCAAAAAGCAGTTCACCCCCCAGTTGGGCGCCGATCGGCTTGCGGGCGCCGTGAGGCCCGCGAGACCCTGTCCGCCGTGCTTGGCGGCGCCTATGCCCACAGTTGCCGGAGCATGAAATAGACCAACGGCAGAAAAATCGCCGGCAGCATATTCCCCACCCTTATCCGTTTGATTTCCAGCATGTTAAACCCGATGGCGATGATCAGCAGCCCCCCGACGGCCGACATCTGGCTGATGGTCGCGGGGATCAGGAATTCTCTCATAAAGGACGCTGTCAGGGTGATCAGACCCTGATAGAGAAATACAGCCACGGCCGAAAAGATGACACCGACGCCAAAGGTGGAGGCAAAAATGATGGCGGTGATGCCGTCGAGAACGGATTTGGCAAAAAGGGTTTGGTGATTACCGGAAAGTCCGCTTTCCAAAGCACCCACGATGGCCATCGAACCGACGCAGAAAAGCAGACTGGCCGTCACGAATCCGTGGGCGATACCGTCGCCTGCAACCGCAAAACGCCGCTGCAGCCATTGCCCGAGCCGCTCCAGGTGCGCTTCGATTTTGAGCCCTTCACCCAATACGCTGCCGATGGCCAGACTGAAAATTACCAGAAGAAAGTCGTCGACCTGCAGTGCGCTTTTGAAACCAATCAGGATCACCGCCAACCCCATGGCCTGCATCACGGTCTGGTTGCAGGCCTGTGGAATCCCCCCTCTGAAAAGGAGGCCGAGGACGCTGCCGGCGGCGATGGCTATCGTATTGACGATGGTTCCAAGCAAGAGGGTCTCCGGCGGGCTTTGGCCGGCCCTGCAAAAGGGACGACCGGGGGATCGGGAAAAGCGAAAGTAAAAAAGAGGCGGGAAACATCTCCGCCCCCTTGGATTTCGGTCGGATCAGGCCGCGTCCTGGATCAGCATGGTGGCCGGGTCCAGAAACAGTTTCGGGGTCTTGTCGCCGGCATTGCCGCCTTTAAGCGCCTGGATATAAACGCCGTCGTTCTGGGGCTGAAGCCGAATGGCGACTTCGAAAAGGCTCGCAACCGGGCTGAATACGGGCGGAAACCCATCAGGCGCCGGTTCTTCATGGCGATGGGTGCGCACTGAAAACCAGGTGTGGTAGCTATTGGCGCGGGTCAGCGTTTTCAGTTCGGCCAGCGGCTCAAAGACCGCACCGTCAAATGGGTACCCGTCGAACAGGACCATCTGTGGCATGAAAATGTCCTGTTCGGTCAGGTCCGCGATGCGTTTCTCCAGTTTGGTAACGCTGAAATCCTCGATATTGAAGGTCATGATAAACCGGTAGGGTAAAATCGCGTCCCAGAGCTGGTCGATCTGGCTGACCTTGTAATGGGTGGCGATATTGCGAAAAACCTCCTCATACCACAGGCAGACCTTTTTGACGGGGTCGCGCAGGCTGATGTGCAAAACATTGCGGCCGCGGAGCAGGCTGTTGAGGGCCAATTGCACCAGCAAGGCCGTTTTGCCGACACCGGCGCGGGCAAGAACCGCACCGAATCCGCCCGGCGGCAGGATGTCGTCGGTTTCGTGGCCCATCAGGCGCAGGGGGTTGCGGAGGATGAGATCCCTTTTAAGCATGTTGAAGTTCCTTTCCTTTATGTGGATAACCCTACGCCGGTCCGCAAAAACGACTTTCGGCCGGGGGGGGTGTTCGATATCACAGCCGCGATAAATTCCGAAACGCTCCATCTTTGCTTACGCGACGTTCTTCTTGTTTTCTGCGGCCTTTTTTACCAGCTCTTCCGTGATCGACTGCGGCACCTGGCGATAGGTCGAGAACTCCATCGTAAACTGGGCCTTGCCCTGGGTGGAGGATCTCAGAACAGTGGAATAACCGAACATTTCCGAAAGCGGCACCTGGGCCTCGATCACACACATCGGGCCCTCATCCTGGGCGCCGACGATCATGCCGCGACGTTGGTTGAGAGATCCCATGACGCCCCCCTGAAACTCGGTGGGGCTTTCCACCACAACCTTCATGATGGGTTCGAGGATTACCGCTTGAGCCTTGGCGTAGGCCTCGTGGAAAGCACCGCGGGCCGCTGCCTGGAAGGCCATTTCGGAAGAGTCCACCGAGTGGGAGGCCCCGTCGTTGATGACGACCTTGACACCGGTGACCGGAAATTCCATCTTGGGGCCTTTGGCCATGCACCCCTTGAATCCTTTTTCACAGGCAGGGATGAACTGGGTGGGGATGGAACCGCCGGTCACCTTGTTTTCGAAAACGAAATCTTCGTCAGCGAACGGTTCGATGTAGCCGGCGATCCGGCCATACTGCCCGGAACCCCCGGTCTGCTTTTTGTGGGTGTAGTTGAAGTCGGCCCGCCGGGTGATGGTTTCGCGGTACGCTACACGTGGCTGGCCGGTAGTGACCTCGGCATTGTACTCGCGCCGCATGCGTTCCACATAGACATCCAGATGAAGTTCACCCATGCCCTCGATAATGGTTTCGTTGGTTTCTTCGTCCACGAACGCCCGGAAGGTGGGGTCCTCCTTGCTGAAGCGGTTCAGGGCTTTGGACATGTTGATCTGACTCTTGTTGTCCTTGGGAACGATCGCCAGCGAAATGACCGGGTTGGGCACGAACATCGAGGTCATGGAGAGGTTCAGACCGGGCGCGGCAAAGGTGTCCCCGGAGGCGCAGTCAACGCCGAAAAGGGCGCCGATGAAGCCCGCCTGAATGGCCTCGATGTCCTCCATCTGATTGGCATGCATCCTTACCAGGCGACCGATCTTGAGCTTTTTGCCGGTCC
>JAABRJ010000324.1 GCA_011390985.1 Desulfobacteraceae bacterium | reverse complement strand
TTGCGGTGCCGTTGCCATTGACACCCAAGCACCTCCCTGCCATACTCTGCCCTGCAAAAACCAAGTTCCGATCCATTTTTAACGGGTGGAATGATGACATCGTTCGGCGGATATCTTGGGCACCTGGCAACCCGGGTGTTCGCGCCTGCAAAGCACGTGAAAGGAACCTATGAAGCCTTCCGGCAACTCTTGGATTGGGACCAGCGCAGCCACGAAAGGCTGGCCGAACTGGAAGGCTTCTACCACGACGAAAAAAGAGGCGACTTCTACACCATCAGGAAGGCCTATGAAGACCTTTATGGCGCGGTGGCGGAAATGGTCGCGCATCTGGAGGCCATGGCCCCGCGATCCTATGAGGCGCTCTTTCCCCGACTCCGCGACATTGATGCCGCCGTGCACGCCTCCGGCTTAAAACTCCAGGAACCCGACGCCTCCCCCCCTTTCGTTCTCCGCCTTGAAGAGGTCCCCCCGCAGGCCGAACGCCTTGCCGGAGGCAAGGCGGCCCATCTGGCAGAGATCGCTGCGGAGTTTGACCTGCCTGTCCCAAAGGGCTTTGTGATCACATCCAGGGCCTTCAACGCTTTCTGTGAAACCAACCGCCTTGGCCCGGAAATCGAGAAGGCATTGGCAACCCTCGATCTGGATTCGCCCCGCTCTCTGGAAGAGACATCGGCCCACCTGACTTCCCTGATGCTGAAAGGCGCCATGCCCCCCGGTTTGGAAAAAGCCATTCAGGATGCTTACGCCGGCATTTTCGGTGCGGCCCGGTGCGCCATAAGAAGCAGCGCCGTAGGGGAAGACGGGGCCTTCTCTTTTGCAGGCCAGTTCAAAACCGTTCTCAATGTCGATTCGACCCGCTTGGTTGAAGCCTACAAGGAAGTCATTGCAAGCAAATATTCCCCCAGCGCCGTCTTCTACCGCGTCAAAAACGGATTCCTGGACCGCGAAACGCCCATGGCGGTCCTTGCTCTGGAAATGGTGGATGCCGTTGCCAGCGGCATCGTTTATTCCCAGAGTCCCTTTTCCGCTTCAAAGGCCAGGACAACCATTTACGCGATTTGGGGACTGGGCGAGCTGCTGGTCAAAGGCGACACGGTTCCGGACGTGCTCGGGGTCTCCATGGAAAATGACCGCCCGCAGGTCGTCCACAGAACTCAGGGCGCACGGGAGGTTAAAGCGGTCCTCACACCGCAGGGCAGCGTAGAAACCGTCCCGCTGGAGGCCTTCGAGAAAAACACGGCGCCGATTGACGATCGTGAAGCGCTGCGCCTTGCAGCCTGGGCGCTCCGGCTGGAAGGCTTTTTCGAAAGCCCCCAGGACGTTGAGTGGTCCAGGGACCGCCAGGGCCGCGTGCTGATCCTGCAATCGCGGCCCCTGGGTTTGGAAAAGCCGCCGGAAGCAACTTGTGATATTGATTTGTCACGCGTCCCCAACGCCGTTCTGCTATCGGGGGGGGACAGGGCGGTTTCCGGAATCGGATCGGGAAAGGTGTTTGTGGTGTCTTCCCATGAAGACCTGCAAGATCTTCCGACGGGCTCGGTTCTCGTGGCCCGCTCCACTCCTCCCAAATATGCGCAGGTGATGGATCGGTTGAGCGCGGTGGTGACCGACCTCGGCGCGGTGGCCGGGCATTTCGCCTCTGTTGCGCGCGAATGG
>JAABRJ010000323.1 GCA_011390985.1 Desulfobacteraceae bacterium | reverse complement strand
CGTCGCGGACAGCGCAAAGGTCTTCGCCGGCGCGGTGGCGGGACTCCCCGGGAGCCCCTGCGAGAAAAGCAGGCTCCCGGTGGACAGTCCGGTCATGCGGCGCCTGAGTCTCATTCTCGACCATTGCGCCCCCCTCAACCTTCTGGACCCGCAGGATGACGGTTTTGTTCCCGAAAGGTGCGAGACCCTTCACGACATCATCCGCTTCGTCCACGAAAAGGCGGTCCAGGAGATGTTCTCCCTCGGATCAAAAGGGATGCGAAGGGCAAGGGGCGCCAGGAAACTCATCAGCCAAATCCCGGTGACGCTCTATGTCCTGGATCTGGAAAAGCAACGCCCCAAGGGCCTGACCCGCCGTGGCGGGCTGCCCTTGGAGAAGGTTGAAAACCGTGGGCTGCGCGCCCTCTGGAAAGGGCTCGGCGATCCCGAGATTGCCTGGTCCTCGGATGTGCCTCATTTTGACTGGCAGGAGTTCGACCGGCTCAGCGCAGGCGTCATCAGCCTTGACTCCCAGATGCTGGCAAGTTTCGCGGTCATCTCAAAAGATTATCTGAACATCCACATTCGCTTCGGATATCATTTTGTCGTGATCGACGCCCTGTTCGGCCCGGTTTCCGAGCAGAACTATATTTCGCTGCACTTCAAGGGCGGGGGCGCGGCTCCTGAGCGCAGACGGCTTCGGGTCCGGTTTCTTTCCCATGTGCTGGGCGCGCATGGTTTTGAAGCCGATTCTGAAGGCGATGGGATCCACGTCAAACGTCATGGCATCGGGCTCCCCGACATCGAGAAAAAACTTGAAATGCTGGGGTTCCTGCTGGGGTTCACCCGGCTGCTGGACCAGAGGCTCGAAGACATGGCCGGCGTGGAAGCTTTCAGCGATCAATTCCTCACCAGATTTCCGCCGCAATGAACCATGCCAAAGGCCAGCGCCTTGTCTGATCTGTTTTTTGCTTGACAATGAATCGCAATTTAGACATTAACGCACTTTCAGAAGGCAAGCGCCGATCTGTATCTGCCATTCCAGGTAGCGGTCTTTCCCGGGGCCGCGTTGGGAGGCACCTGTCCGACGCCGGTCAATCGGGCGGGAATCCGTTTTTTAGGGCTGGCCGCAAATTCTCTTTCGGAAGATTTCCGGCGCACCCAGTTCGTTCAGCAAGGTGATTATCAACAACACATTAGGGAGGTGTATTGTGACAAAAGGGATGAAATATCTGTTGTTGGCCGCCCTGGCGGTTTGCGTCGTCGGGCTGGTGCAGGAACCGGCTTGGGCCGACAAACTGCAGGAGGCCATTGCCGCGGCGCCGCAGGGGGCCGAAAAGGGCCAGATCGATGCCAGCAAACCGGTGGGTTTTCTGGGAATTCCCGGCGGCCCGCAGGTCAATCTGATCCTCGCTTTCTGCTGGGCATTGTGGGTGGGCTGGATCTTCTCCACCGTCGGCGCCTTCGGCGGGGTCATGGCCGGGGTCGGCCATATGACGATCTTTGGGCTGGGCGACTATGCCAAGACCTTTAAAGAGACCGCGCCGATGC
>JAABRJ010000322.1 GCA_011390985.1 Desulfobacteraceae bacterium | reverse complement strand
TTTACCGGGGCAAAAACAACGAAGTGGTAACCCAGTTCGACATGAAACGGGTCGAGCAGATCGGGCTGGTGAAATTCGACTTTCTGGGTCTGCGCAACCTGACGGTCATCCAGAACGCCCTCGCCCTGATCCAGGGCCAGCACCGGGACCCGCCCGACCTGCCCAACCTGGCCCTGGACGATGCTGCAACCTACCGTCTGCTCTGCGCCGGGGACACCACCGGCGTTTTCCAGCTGGAAAGCGCGGGCATGAAAGACCTGCTGGTGCGGCTCAAGCCGGAGTGTTTCAGCGACATCGTCGCGCTGGTGGCTCTCTACCGCCCCGGACCGATGGAAAGCGGCATGATCGACGACTACGTCGAACGCAAGCACGGCCGCAAACGGGTGTCCTACCTGCATCCGTCCCTGGAACCGATCCTGAAGGAAACATACGGGGTCATCGTCTACCAGGAGCAGGTGATGAAAATCGCCAGCGAGCTGGCCAGCTATTCCATGGCCGAAGCCGACGGCCTGCGCAAGGCGATGGGCAAAAAGATCGCCGCCATCATGGCCGAGCATCGCGACCGCTTCATGAAGGGCGCCGTCGAGAACAGCGTCCCGGCGGACACCGCCAAAGAAATTTTTGACCTGATGGAAAAATTCGGGGGCTACGGCTTCAACAAGTCGCACTCGGCCGCGTACGCCCTGATCACTTACCAGACCGCCTACCTCAAGGCCCATTTTCCGGTGGCCTTCATGGCGGCCCTGCTGACCAGCGAAATGCACGCCTCCGACGGGGTGATCAAGTTCATCGCCGAATGCCGCAGCCACAACATCCCGGTGCAGCCGCCGAACATCAACGAAAGCGACAAGGTCTTCACCGTCAAAGGCGAGGAGATCCTCTTTGGGCTGGTGGCCGTCAAAAACGTTGGGGAAGGCGCCATCGACGTGATCATCGCCGAGCGCCGGAACGGCCCGTTCAGCTCGCTGTTCGATTTCTGCGAACGGGTCGACCTGCGCAAGGTCAACAAGCGGGTGCTGGAGAGCCTGATCAAGTGCGGGGCGTTCGATGCCACCGGTGAACCCCGCAGCCGGCTTTTCGCGGCCCTCGAGGATGCCCTGGACTACGGCCAGCGGGTTCAGCGGGAAAAGGCCGACCCCCAGCTGGGTCTCTTTGACATGGGCGGCAGCACGGCGGTCGTCAACGCCCCCCCGTTGCCCGAGATACCCGAGTGGGAGGAGCGGGAGCGCCTGGCCAACGAGAAAGAGGCGCTGGGGTTTTACATCACCGGCCACCCGCTGCAGCGCTACGAAGACGTTTTGGAGAAATTCACCAACGCCAGCGCCATCTCCCTGAAAGAGCGGCAGGACGGCGAAGCTGTCAGAATCGGCGGGACCGTCGGCAGCGTCAAGTGCATCCGCACCAAGAAAGGGGACCCCATGGCGTTCGTTACGGTGGAAGACAGCCAGGGCTCCGTGGAGGTGATCGTGTTTTCGTCCCTCTTCAGCGATGTCGAAGCCCTGCTCTTCGAGGACAACCCGGTCCTGGTGCAGGGCGCCCTGCAGAAGGACGACAAGTCGCTCAAGATCAAGGCCGATGCCATCATCCCGATGGAGAAAGCCGAGGAAACCTGGACCGCCAAGATCCACCTGCGGCTGGACGCCACCCGCACCGCAAAGCCGGTGCTGCAGGAGCTGCAGAAAATCCTCCAGAAACACCATGGCAACTGCCAGGCGCTGCTGCATCTGACCTGCCCGGAAAAAACCGAAACCATCATCGCCCTTCCCGAGCACCTGCGGGTCAAGGCCGGCGCCGCCCTTTTCAGGGAAGTCAACGCGCTGCTGGGCTACAACGCCGTTGAAACCGTCTGCAGCGTCATAGCGGTTGCGCCCGAACAGAAAAACGGTTACGGGGGGGGCGGGGCCTATGGCCGCGGCAACGCCCGGGCAGGCCGCGCCTGACGGCCGGCGCAACTTCTGGGCCCGGGCGCGCTGGGCTACTCCGGTGGTATTTTCCAGTCAAATTGGACGCCGATTCCGGTGGGGCTGGTGTGAACGATTTTTCCAGACAGGCGAATCGGGGTGCTGACATCGGGAAGGCGAAAGGCGATGCCAATCTGGTCGCCGACGACAAAGCGTTCGCGGGTTTCGATGAACAGGCCGCCGGCGCTGATATCTCTGGCCAGGTCCTCATATCGGCGGCATGCGTCGGTATAGGTGACCACCAGAGCGGACGAGCGGCGCGGCAGCTCGCGTTTTTCGACGTCGGTCCGGGTTTCCAGCATTTCCAGCAGCGCGCGCTGCTCCTCAAAGGACATGCCAGCCACCCGTTTCAGCAGCCGCCGGGTAAGGGCCGCGGCATCAGACGGCAGTCTGGGTTGCGCCATGGGGTTCTTCCTTGTGCGCCGCCGGCGCCAAGCTGCTTTCGGGGCAAATCCGGTGCGACAGACCCGCGGCGGACCGCCACGGCGCTAAAAACCGGCGCGGAGCCCACCCCGGTTTATCAGTCGGCCGAAGGTTCGGCGCCACTGGGGAAATCGGCCCGCTTTTTGAAATCTTCAATTTCTGCATTCAGCGCCTGGATTTTCTTGTTCAAGGCCTTGGCCGAGGAGTTGCGCCTGACCCGGGATTTCTGGCCCACTTGCTCCTTTTCCTTTTCCAGGCTCGCTTTTTCCTCGAGCAGGGTTTGGTAGTCCTTCTCCAGGGCCTGCTTCCGGCTTTGTTCGCTGGGGTCATACTCGCCGCGAGCGGCACTTTGCCCGCCCTCGCCGCCGGTCGCCGCTAGCGGCGGCAATGCCGGCAAGGGTGCCGCATCCGGCCGGCTGCCGGCAGGCTGTGTCACAACGCCGCCCTGCTCGCCATAAGGCCGCAGGGAACCCAGCTGATTGGCGGGAACCCGGG
This sequence comes from Desulfobacteraceae bacterium, assembly GCA_011390985.1. Taxonomy (GTDB): domain Bacteria; phylum Desulfobacterota; class Desulfobacteria; order Desulfobacterales; family JAABRJ01; genus JAABRJ01. Next base: position 319 of record JAABRJ010000322.1, on the reverse strand, counting down.
TGAGGTCATCCGTGAAGTGGACGTTGCCCTGGGGGTCGATGTACTTGTAAAATTCAGCCCAGCAGGGAACCGCCAACAGCACCCCCCCGCATATGAGGATCCATTTGAGCAGTTTCATTTTTTCTCCCTGACCACCGCGTTTTGGCTTTCGATCGGTGACGACCGTTCCCACTGTTTATTCGTCCGGGCAGATGGATTTCTGAAGTCGCGTCGCGGGCGGCCGGCGCACCCGCCACAGGCGCTGCTGATTGACGCCCGCCCGTCAATGTCTAAATTAGTATTTGTGTCTGTGGCGGGGTAAAGAAATACTTGTCGGATA
>JAABRJ010000321.1 GCA_011390985.1 Desulfobacteraceae bacterium | reverse complement strand
GGCATGGCGATCACAGGTGATGCAATCGGTTGGGCCGGGCGAACGAACCAGGCGTGATGGCGGCGTCAAAAGCGGTTGATCACGCCCGTAATACGCCAGTTCGGGGCGAGAGTTCTTCTCAATTACTGTAGCACAGCCGCGCCCGAAAAATCGACCCTTTTCCACTCAATGGACCGGTGGTAGTCAAAACACCACCATATCTTGGTGTTTTTTCTTTCTTGACACACAAGGGGCATTTCTCTATAAACTCAGTTCGACGCCATCTAAACCGATCAACCGACTTTATGGATACGACCACTACACCACAACCGCCGTCCCCGATTCGGATCAAGGGGGTCGGGGGCAGCCTTTGGGTGACCCTCGACCCGGAAACGCCCCTGGACATTCTGCAGGAAGGCCTTCGTCAACGATTCGAGCAGATGAAGAATCTGGCGGAGAATGCCCGGGTGATCATCGATACCGGTTCCCCCGATGCGCACCGTGGCCTCGTGACCCAATTGGGCGACTTTCTCAAGGCGGCTTTCCCGGTGGCTTCGGTCGCCGCGCCGCCGGAAGAACCCGCGATCGTCGACAGCGCGCCGCGCGTCCGCCAGCGCGACATGAGCCGCGCGTGGCAGAATCACCGCAGCGACGTGCTGATGTTGACCGGCCGGGTGCGCTCGGGCCAGAAAATCACGGCGCGCAAACACCTGCTGATCCTGGGAGACGTCAACCCCGGCGGAGAAGTGCTGGCCGGGGGGGACATCCTGGTGATGGGCAGCCTCTGCGGGACGGCCTCGGCAGGCCAGCCCGACAACCTGAATGCCATCGTGCTGGCCCTTGATTTCAGGCCGACCCAGGTTCAGATCGGCGGTTTCGTGGCCGCCGGCCTCCCCGACTCGCCCGGAAAAATCGCCGAATTCGCGCATCTCGAAAACGGCGCCATCATGGTCGAAGACTACCTAAAGACCGCGCCCTTCGGCCGCCTGCCCTGGCCGCAGGTGCGCTGACGGGCCGCTGGCGGTGATCCTGGCGGCAAGCGGACCCTGCCTCGCGGGCCCCATCACCGGCCGCCAAAAGCGCCGCCGGGGGTTTCAACCACACGTCAACAGGCCGCTTTTCACGCCGGCTGCCGACGACGGCGGGGTGGGAAGCCTTCTACGGGTAACTTGGTTTACCCCGGACACTGTAATCAACGAGGTGTAAATTGGACGGAAGAATAATCGTCATCACATCAGGCAAGGGCGGAGTCGGCAAGACAACGGCGACGGCCTCAATCGGTGCCGCGCTGGCCATGGAAGGCAAACGGGTGGCGGTGGTGGACATGGACATCGGTCTGCGCAACCTGGATGTCGTCATGGGGCTGGAAAACCGCATCGTCTTCAACATTGTCGACGCTGTCAAGGGCAAGTGCAAGATCAGCCAGGCGGCCATCAAGGACCGTCGTATCGAAAACCTATTTCTGATCCCGGCTTCCCAAAGCGACAACAAGGATGTCCTCTCCCCGGAGGGTATGGTGCACTTTGCCAAGGATCTGCGGGCCGAATTTGATTATGTCCTGATGGACTGCCCGGCGGGCATCGAGCGCGGCTTCGAGAACTCGGTCGCCGCCGCCGAAGAGGCCCTGGTAATCTGCACCCCTGAGGTTTCCTCGGTTCGGGATGCCGATCGCGTGATCGGCCTGCTCTACTCGCGTGGCATCACCCCCAAACTGGTGGTCAACCGGATTGTGCCCGAGATGGTGGAGCGCGGCGACATGCTGAGCCACGAAGATGTGGTCGAGGTGTTGTCCATCGATCTTGTCGGGCTGGTGGAAATGGACAACCAGGTGGTGATTTCCACCAACACCGGGCTGCCGATCGTGATGCAGAAAGACTCCAAGGCCGGTGAGGCCTTCCGCCGAATCGCGCTGCGGCTCAACGGCCAGCCGGATCTCCCGATACAGGTTCCGTCGACGCATAAGCCTTTCTGGAAAAAAGTGGGCAACAAACTGGGCTTCGGCCGATAAGGAGGGTTCATGCTCAACGGCCTGTTGAAAAGAATTCTCGGCAAGGGCGGCAGCAAGCATGTTGCCAAAAAAAGACTGCAGTTCGCCTTGATTTACGACAAGCTGGAGGTCTCCGATACCATGCTCGAGAGCCTGCAGCGCGATATTGTCGAGGTTATCTCGCGCTATTTCGTGATTGATCAGCAAGAGATCAAACTGGAATTCCAGCGTGATCGCGATTCCTCCGCGTTGGTGGTCAACACCCCGATTCTCTCCGCACGCCGCACCATCACCCCTGCCTGAGGCGGCGGGGCGTCCCCGATTTTCAAAGATTGCGATCGCCGGTGACGGGAACGGGCGACCGGGCCGCTAAACGCCAGGCTCAGCGCCCGTCCCGGCGGTGACCACCCCCGCTTCCAGCTCCCGCCTTTTCTAGCGGGCCAAAACAGTTTTTGGTCTTTTTCCCGGGGAGTTTCAAATCTGTAATTTTTAGGGTCTAAAAGTTACAGAATTGTAGCTGTTGCGTCCGTCGGTAAAAAAGTCAAAATACTGCATCATTCTGATATTACGTCGTCTTTCGGGCTTTTCGTGCGATGGCACGTCACTTGCTGAGACTACAGTCCACAGAACCTGGCCGGGTTGTTGCCCGACCGCGAATGCCCCCCGCAGGCGCAATCCTGCTGGCGTCACCCTGGAGGACCCTTGACCAACGCCACCGTCAAAAACGGAAGCGCATATCCCGCCGCTCTGCTGGCGCAACGCCGCAGCGAGCTGCTGGGGCGCTTTCTGGAGGGCAAGGCCCCCGACTTTCTGCGGGAGCACGCCCGCCTGCTGGATGATTACTTGCGCGAATGCTTTGAAAGGAGCAGCATTGGGCCCCGGATGGGCATCGACAAGAAGCCATACGCCATCGTGGCCTTGGGGGGCTACGGGCGCCAGGAGCAGTGTGCCTGTTCGGACGTCGATCTGCTGCTGCTCTTCAACAAAAAAGTTCCGACCGAAGCCGAGGAGTTGATTCGCGAAATCGTCTATCCGCTGTGGGACATGAGCATCGAAGTGGGGCACGCCACCCGGTCGCTGAAAGACTGCATCGGTCTTGCCCTCAGCGACTATGAGGTTCTTACCGCGCTGCTCGACGCCCGTTTCATCTGCGGCGTGTCGCTGCTTTATTCGGAAATGATGGAGCAGGTGCGTAAAAAAATCCTCCAGCGGCGTTCGGAGCAGGTGGTCACCT
>JAABRJ010000333.1 GCA_011390985.1 Desulfobacteraceae bacterium | reverse complement strand
CCACGACCGAGTCCTTGACCTGCGCCAGAATGCGGTTGAAGGTGTGCGAGCGCCCCTGGGACAGCAGGGTATCCAGGGCCGGCACCAGCGGAAACCCGGCCCCCAGCAGCGTGGCCAGCTGCCGGGTCAGCATCGCCGCCTCGGCCGGCCGGATGCGCTTCAGCCGCCGGCTGAAAGCAAAGGTCCGCGCCTCCGGCTTGACCTCGCCCGCCCGGGCTTCGCGCACGCTGACCGGAAAAATGCGCGCCGACCGCAGCTTCTGACGGGCCGCGGCGGCGCTGTCGGCATCGATGATGCCCGAAACCTTCTTGCCGCGGGCGTCCAGCGCACTGTATTCAAAAACGGCCATAACCGTGACCTGCTGCTCCCTGATCCGATCCTGATCTCACCGGCGGGTTCAGACCCCGCTTTTCAGAATCGCCTGCGCCTTTTCCAGGGCCCCCAGATCGTCGATGCCCATGGTTTCGGTTTCATCACCGGCAACCTGATACCCCACCGGGCGGCCGTCGGCCACCATGAATTCGATCAGGTCGGTGAAAAAAAACTCTTCGATGGCCGTCATTCGCCCGTTGACCTGCTTGTGGACCGTCTGCGGGCGGGAGGACAGAATCGGCAGGTAAGCCAACAGGGCCTCCCGGGTGACCGCGTAAATCCCCGAATTGCAGATCGCAAGCGCGGCCGCCCGCTCGGCCGGGTAGGCGCTCCAGTACTTCCATTCGGTGATCCGCAGGACCCTGCCGGCCTGGATTTCCAGCACGCCGTATTGCTTACGGTCCTCCGGCCGGAAGCCCAGCACCACGAGATCGCTCGTATCCAGGGCCTGCACCAGGCGGGCATAGGTCTCGCTGCGCACGAAGGGCACATCGCCCATGGTGATGATGAAGCGCCGGCAGGGCAGCTTCTCGATCTGCGGCAGCGCGGCCAGAATGGCGCCGCCCGTGCCGTTTAAAACCGGCTGCTCGCAGTAGGCCACCGGCCAGCTGCGGGTGGCGGCGATCACATCCGCCTTACAGTGGTTGACAATCAGCACCTTGGGGCCTGCCGGCAGGTGCTGCAGCAGGTGCAGCAGGATCGGGCGGCTGCCGGTAAAGGGCGTTTGGCCGGCGACCAGCGGCAGAAGGGTCTTGTTGCCTGCGTAGCCCTGCATGCGGCTGCCGCGCCCGGCCGCCATGACGATCGATGCGACGTCGTGTGGGGATGGGTCTGATGGACTCATTGCAAACCTTTTACGGGGTCCCGATGGTGCATCGGGCTACGGGTTGGGGCCTGTTCCGGCGGGGCGCCGAAGCCGGACGATGTCATCCTCGCCGAGGTAGCCCCCGGTTCGGATCTCGATCAGTTCCAGCGTGATTTTGCCGGGGTTTTGCAGACAGTGGCGAACCCCCAGGGGGATGTAGATGGACTCGTCCTCCTTGAGCAGGAGTTCCTCCTCGCCGCGGGTCACACGGGCCGTGCCGCTCACCACCACCCAGTGCTCGGCGCGGTGGAAGTGCTCCTGCATGACGATTTGGCCGCCGGGATTGACGATGATGCGTTTGGCCTCGAAGCGCTGCCCCTGCACCATGGACTCCGAAAACCCCCAGGGCCGGTAGGCCCGCCGGTGGGTCAGGACTTCGGGTCTTTTTTGGGCCCCCAGGGCGTCGACCAGGGCCTTGACATCCTGCACGCGCCGGCGCGGCGCAATCAGCACGGCATCGGCGGTCTCGACCACGATGTGGTCCACCAGCCCCACGGCGGCAACCAACCGGCTGGTGGCCTTGAGATAGGAATTCCGGACGTCGTGGACCAGCACGTCGCCCTGGATCACGTTCCGGGCGGCGTCCTTGGAGCCGACCTGCCAGAGGGCCTCCCACGAGCCGAGGTCGTTCCAGCCGGCGTCCAGCGGCACCATCACGCCGCGGTCGGTTTTTTCCATGACGGCGTAGTCGATCGAGTCGCTCGGACAGGCGCTGAAGGCCGCTTCGCCCAGGCGCATGAAATCGAGGTCCTCGCGCCCCTCGGCGACCGCCTTTTGGCAGGCGGCGACGATCTCGGGCGCCAGCCGCTCCATTTCAGCCAGCACCAGCGCGGCCCGAAACATGAACATCCCGCTGTTCCAGCAGTAGTCTCCCGAAGCGACATAGGCCGCTGCGGTCGCCTGGTCCGGCTTTTCGACGAAGGCCGCGATCTGCAGGGCCTCAAACCCGCCGTCGAGGAGCGGCCGGCCCTTGCGGATGTAGCCGTAGCCGGTTTCCGGCGACCGGGGCACAACCCCGAAGGTGATCAGGTGGTCGCGGCGCGCAAAGTGCTCGGCGACGGTCAGCGCGGCATGCAGCCGGTCGACCTGCGCGATGAAGTGGTCGGCCGGCAGCACCAGCAACGCCGCGTCGTCCAGCCCGGCGGCCTGGACGGCGGCCACCGCCACGGCCGGGGCGGTATTGCGGCCCACCGGCTCGAGAATGATGGCCCTGGGCGCCACCCCGATCGCACGCAGTTGCTCGGCAGCCAAAAAACGGTGGTTCTGGTTGCAAATCACGATCGGGGCGCTCATCCCGGGATAGGCGCGCAGCCGCAGCACGGTATCCTGAAGCATGGTGTGCTCGCCCACCAGGTCCAGCATCTGCTTGGGGTAGAGCGCGCGCGACAGCGGCCAGAGGCGGGTGCCGGAGCCGCCGGCCAGAATGACGGGAATGATCATGGGGCCGTCCTGGGGTTGAGGGGTTCGGGGCCGGTCATTTTAACGGCCCCTGCGGGCTGGGCCGGGGCTGCCGGCGCGGGTTTCAGATATAGCCGCTTTTGCCGAGGGCCACCAGGATCTCCTGGGCCGACTCGTCGGGCGTCAGGCTGCTGGTGTCGATCCGGACCTCGGGGTTGCGCGGCGCTTCATAGGGATCGTCGACGCCGGTGAAGCCCTTGATCAGGCCGGCGCGGGCCTTGGCGTACATCCCCTTGCGGTCCCGTCCTTCGCAGACCGTCAGCGGGGTGGCCACGTGCACCTCGAAAAACCCGCCGTAGGCCTCGATGGTCGCCCGGATTTCGTCCCGGGTGTTTTCGTAGGGGGCGATCGGCGCACAGATCGCGATCCCGCGGTTTTTGGTGATTTCGCTGGCCACAAAGCCGATGCGGCGAACGTTGACGTCGCGGTGTTCCTTTGAAAAATTGAGTTCACTGGAAAGGTTGTGACGCACGATATCGCCGTCCAGGAGGGTCACCGGGCGGTCGCCGATCTCCAGAAAGCGGGAGTAAAGGATCTTGGCGACGGTGGATTTGCCGGCGCCCGAAAGCCCGGTGAAAAAGACGGTGAAACCGTTTTGGCGCGGCGGCGGATAGGCCTTCTGAAGCTCCGCCTTGACTTCCGGAAACGTCATCCAGTCGGGTATGCGCCGCCCCTTGCGGATGCGTTCGCGAATGTCGGAACCCGAAAAGAAAAGCGTCTGGGTGCCCGCCGGCACCTCGGAAGCCGAGCGGTATTCGTCCTCGAAGGGCAGATAGACCATCTGCGGGAAGGGCACGATCTCGACCCCGAGTTCGGCGCAGAAGCTTTCGGCCAGGCTCGGCGCGGCATCGGGGGCGTAAAAGGAACGCCCGTTGCGGTCGTCTCCGGGGCTGCCATGGTCATGGCCAATGATGAAGTGCGTGCAGCCGAAATTCTTGGCCAGAATCAGGTCCAGGACCGCGTCCCGCGGTCCGGCAAGGCGCATCGCCAGGGGCAGCAGGCTGAGCAAATAAGACTCGGGCGGGTAGTGGTGGCTCATGGCCCGCAGGCAGCGAACGCGGGTGTAGTGGTCGAAGTCGCCCGGCTTGGTCATCCCTACCACCGGCAGGATCAACAGGTTGGCCTTGGCGCGCTGCATGGCCTCCAGGGTCATCTCGAAGCCCGGGCGATGGATCGGGTGCCGGGTCTGATAGCCCACCACCCGCTTCCAGCCGAGTTTGCGGCACACCGCGCGGACCTCGGCCGGCGTCAGGCGCAGCTGTTTGAAGTCGAAGTGGATCGGCGCGCTGACGACTTCCAGCCCCCCCCCGATGTAGTAGTCTCCGCTGCTTTTCAGCAGGCGCTGCACCCCGGGGTGCCCCGGGTCCTGGGTGCCGTAGACCTTGAGGGCCTCCTTGGCCCGCGCCAGCGGCCAGATATCGGCCACGTGCATCACCGCCAGCAGGAAGCCCTCCGGGTCGCGCAGCGCCACGGACTGCCCGGCCTCCAGAGAGCGCGCCTGGGTTTCATGAATGTCCAGGCAGACCGGAATCGGCCAGAGGGTGCCGTCCTGGAGACGCATGCGATCGAGAACCGATTCGTAGTCGCTGCGGGTCATGAACCCGCGCAGGGGTGAGAACACGCCCGTCGCCAGCAGCTCCAGATCGCAGAGCTGGCGCTCGTTGAGGGTGATGTCGGGCAGCTTGAGGGCGATTTCTTTGAGAACCGCCGCGCGCTCGTCGTCCACCAGCAGGTTGAGCAGCTCGCCGCCATGCGGGGCAGCCCCGCAACCCGCGGCGTTTGTGGGGGAATCCTTCATATCCATCCGGTTCATCAGCATTGGTTGCGGACCTGGTCCTTGATGCGCTTGACATGCCCGCGCCCCAGGCCCTTGACCTCGCAGCCGAGCTCGAAGTAGCGCCGGATGCTTTCATCGTCCAGCATCCCGAAACAGTCGATGATCGCAGCCGGCCCGCCGATCATCGCCACGACCCGCCCGGGGTCCAGATCGAGATAGGCTTGGTGCCGGACGGCCAGAACGACGGCATCGGCACTTTGCAGGGCTGCGTCCAGCGATTTGGCCACCCGGGTGTGGGCGAGCTTCTCCTGGTTGCGGAAGAAACGGGCCAGCGAATGGCCGGGGGCCGGGTAGCTGTCCTGCTTTTCCAACTCCCACCAGTGCTGGACGTAGGGGTCGTGGACCTCGACGTCCCCGCCCATCTCGGTCAGCTTGCGCACGATCACCTCCGAGCCGCTGTAGCGCGTGTCGCCCACGTCTTCGCGGTAGGAGGCGCCCAGCACGCTGATCTTGGAGGCCGCCACGATCCTGCCCATGTTGCGCAGGGCGTCGCGCACCAGCTGGGCCACGTGCAGCGCCCGGGTGTCGTTGATATCGATGGCCAGCGGAGTGATCTTGAAGATATCGTCCTCAAAGCCCATCAGGGTGTTGTAGGCCCAGACCCCCAGTCCGCCGTCCTTGGGCAGGCAGTAGCCGCCGATGCCCGGCCCGGGGAAGATCATGTTGGCGTGCGTGGGGCGGACCTTGATGGCCTCGGTTACCTTAATGAGGTCGACGCCGTTGCGCTCGGCAAACAGGCTCCATTCGTCCAGAAAGGCGAGAATCGTCGCCCGGTAGGAATTCTCGACGATCTTGCAGGTTTCGCTCTCGATGGGCCGGTCGAGGACCGTCAGGGGGAATTTTTCGACGTTGAGGATCTCGGAGAGAAAGGTGGTCACCCGCTCGCGCGCCGCGGGGCTGATGCCGCTGCAGACCCGCCAGAAATCGCGGATCGAGGCCACGTAGTTGCGGCCGGGCATGACGCGCTCGAAGGAGTGCGCCAAAAGGGGCTCCACACCGTTCAGCCCGCGCTGCTCGAAGGCCTTCTTGATGATCGGATAGGCCACGTATTCGGTGGTGCCCGGCGGCACGGTGGTTTCGATCAGGACCATGCACTCGGGTCCGATCTTCTCGCCGATGACCTTCAGGCTGTCCTCCAGCGCGGCGATATCGGCATGCCCCTGGCGCACATTGCCAAAAGTTTCCTTGTGGTAGTCGCACTGCACGTCCACCACGACCACATCGGCCAGGCTGAGCGCATCGTAGGTGAAGGTCGCGGTCAGGGTTTTCTTCTCCAAGACACAGCGGCGAATCAAGGGCGCCACTTCCGGGTCTTCGGCCTCCACCGGCGCCTCCCCGCGGTTGAGATAGGGAATTTTCCAATACGAGCGGCTGGAGGGTCGCTGCATACCGATCACGAACTTGCCGGGCTGCCCGGTTTTGCGGTCCAGGGAGTCGGCGATCACCCCGGCCATGACCGCCCCCACAAAGCCGACACCCATCACCACGACGATTTCACGGCCCTTGCGGCGCTCCTGCTCCACGAGCGTCGCCAGACGCTCCCATTCGCTGCGGTAATCCGCCGCGCCGGGCAAAGGGAAGGTTTCGCCGGCCGGGCACACCGAAACGGCTGCCGCCGCCTGGCGCTCAAGTTCAGGGGTTACGGTTACGGGGTCTGTCATAACGGGCGGCTCCTTTCAGCGCGCAGAGTGTCGCCGGCCGGCGGCTACCGGCGGCGTTGTCGGATCACAGAATTTCTTTCCTGCCCGCGAAAAACCAGGGGTTGAGCAGGTCCTGCTTGTTGTAAACCAGCGGCCTGCCGGTTTCCTGGGCGACCACCGAACCGCCGCTGGCGGTCACGATCGCCTGGCCGGCGGCCGTGTCCCACTCCGAGGTCGGGCCGAAGCGGGGATAAATATCAGCTTTTCCCTCCGCCACCAAGCAGAATTTAAGCGAGCTGCCCGCGGAGATGAATTCGATTCGGCCGCGGCGGCGGCGTTGGTCTTCAACAAAGCGCGCCAGCTCCCCGGTGCCGTGGGAGCGGCTGCCGGCAATCGTGAAGGCCGCCCCGGGGGGCTCTGCCAGCGGCAGGCGCTGCGCGCCCTGCAAGAGGTCCGCCAGCACCACCGGCGCCGCGATGCGACGCGCGTCGCCGCAGTCGAAGCCCGTCACCTTGAAGGCGCCGATCTCCCGCTGGGCAAAGTAAAGGGTCCCGGCGACCGGGACATAGATAACCCCCATGACGGGGATCTTGTTTTCCACCAAGGCGATGTTGACCGTGAATTCATCGTTGCGTTTGACGAATTCCTTGGTGCCGTCGAGTGGGTCCACGACCCAGAGCGTATCCCAGTCCGAACGCGTCTGCCAGGGGACCTCCCGCCCCTCCTCGCTCAGCAGGGGCAGCCCGAAGGGCTGCAAGGCAGCTGTGATGATCTGGTGTGAGCGTTTGTCCGCAAGGGTCAACGGGGAGCGGTCGGCCTTGTCCTCCACCTGGAAATCGGTGTGATAGACTTCCAGGATCGCCCTGCCGGCCTGGGCGGCGGCCCGGATGGCTTCGGCCAGGTATTCACGATCGCGGGTTATGGTCATGCAAACTCCTGCAATCAAAGGTGGGCGAACAGGGGCGCAGTTTTTCCTGTTCCCTGACAGCCGATCATTTTTAAGCGCTTGTATGGCGGTTGGGCTAAAAAATCAACCATTGCCCCTGTCGGCGGCTCTGATCCGGGAAGCACGCCAGGCGCCGACGCCTGCCGGCTGGGGGTCAGAGGTAGGCGGCCGCTTTTTGATACCCCAGGTCGACTGCCTGCCGGAAATCCGCCCGCGCCCCGGCACGGTCGCCTTGCAGGAGCAGCAACCGCCCACGGCCATAATAGTACAAGCCGTTGGTGGGTGCAACCCGCACCGCCCGGTCGATGGCCTCGAGGGCCGCCGCAAAATCGCCGATCTCCCCATAGGCCATCCCGCGGTTGAAATGGGCCGTGCCGTTGGCGGGGTCCCTGGCGATCACGCGTTCGAAGTTTTCAATGGCCGCTCGGTAGTTGCCATAGGTGAGGTAAAACTGCCCCTGATGCAGCCAGCGCGGGATGTCGTCCGCAGCGCGGACGGCGTCCGGTCCGGATGGATCGCGCGCGACCGGGGCCTGCCGGGCGGTGTCGGGCCGGCTGTCAAGCGCTGTTTCGGACACGGACGACAGGGGCGGCGGCGTTTTGGTTTTTAGGGCTTTGACCGCCGAGACCTCCTGTCCGCCCCGGATCTTGTGAAAAATATCGGAAACGAGGGCCTCCAGCAGGTTTGGCGGCGGGGGCGCCGTGTTGAGGGTTTGGGCCGGCGGGTGGGACGGCCTGAAGGGCGCATACTGATCGAAGACCTGCCCGAGCATCGGACCCAGCGCGGCCAGCAGCACCAGCGGCGGCAGGATGTAGCCCACGGTACTGGTGACCAGAATGCCCGCCTTGGCACCGGTGCGGGGATAAATCCAGACTCCACCGCGCAGTTCCTTGAGGTTTTCGTACAAAACCCCATTGAAAAAGAGGACGAACGGGAAAAAAGCCAGCGCCAGAATCGGGCCGGCCTGCGGCACCAGCACCAGCAGCGCGTAGAGGCCCCAGATAAAGATGATCCTGAAACAAACGGAAAACCAGTACCCGCGGACGAATTCACGGCTTTTCAGGAGCGCGCTCATCCCGCGGCTGTCGCCGTCGGCCAGGACATAAGGCGTAAAATAAAACCAGACCGAGAAAAGCACCCACGGAACGACCAGGAAAACGGCGCCGGTCATGATGAACCCCAGGAGCACCGAAATCCAGATGGCCGAAAGCGCTTTGCCGGATGCATCCCAGAGGCACGCGCGCACGCCGAACTCCCGGTGAACGATAGCGATCATGGCGGCCGTGGCGCCCCAGTTGACCAGCCAGACCAGCGCCAGGGCGCCCAGGGCAACGGCTGCGGCCGCGACCAAGAGGCGGTACTCGGGAAGCGCGCGGAACCCGAAACGCCCTGCGGCCAAAAGAACGGCACCCACCAGGGCACCGACCAGCAGGGTGACGAAACCGATCCCGAGAAGATGCCAGATCCGCTGAAAATAGCGATGCAGCGCTGTTTTCAGGTGGCTGCCGAGGCCTTGGAGGGCCGGGGTGGGGTGCATCGATGAAATTCCTTCCATGAGGGGCGTCGAAGGTCGCTTCCAGGGACTGGGGAACCAGACCCAAGGCAAAATCAAGCTGCACCCTATCCATCGGCAGCCCAGCGACTTTCTTTACCCCAAACGGTTGCGAAGCGGCCGCACCCGTTTTCCAGCGCCGGGCGCCGAGGGCCCCAATGGCGGGTGGGGGGGAGAAACAGGCCGACGGGCGGGTGAATGGTCACATCCGGAGATGGCGGCGGTATAAGGCCCCGAAGGCGCGTCGGGCGGGCGGCATTTTGGCAGAGACCAATTGCGGCGGCTGCGAACCGATCGTGATCGGCCGCCGCCGCTGGCGAATTTTGCGGCGGAATTCGTTCCGGGGCGGGTCGGCCCGATACTCCGGCATCCGGCGGAGGATCAGGCCGTTTATAACGTCAGCTGAAATCTATCGCCCGGGCTACTTTCCCGAGCTCACCGTTAGTCGCTGACCGGGCTGGATAACCGCACCCTTTGCAAGCTTGTTCAGCTGCAGCAGCTGGTCGACGCTCAGCCCGTAGCTGCGGCTGATGCCGTAGATGGTTTCACCGGCTTTAACGGTGTGGGTCTTTGCCGCCGCCTTTTTGGCCGGAGCCGCGGCGGTCTTCTGAGGAACGGCCTTGGGCGCCGCCGCCGCAGGGGGTGCGGCCTTGGGCGCATTTTCGATTTTTTCCAGCCGTTCGGTGATCTGGTCCATGCGCAGGTTGGCAAACGCCTCGAAGCGATCCAGGCGCGCGAGAAGCGTGTCGATCGCGTTGCCCTTCTCAACCAGTTGGGCCAGCAGCGGCTCCTGTCCTTCGACGCTGCCCAGGCGCCGCTCCATCTGCTGCAATTGCGCCGTCAGGGGCTGCAGCTGCTGGTCCAGGTTGCCGCCGCCCCTCGGGATAAAAACGATCAACAGCAGAATCACGACAAGGGCGGCGCCCGCCGCGATCAGCAAAACGGGGTTGAGCTGGGCGAGCGACTTCAGGCTGAATTTACCGCGCTCTTCGGTGCCCAGCGGAGAATAAGGGGGCTCATCGACGTAGTCGTTGCCCGGCTCCTTCTCCTCCCCGCGTTGCTCGATATCATCCTTCCATTTCATTTAGACCTCCCGAAAGCGCCTCGTGGGTTATCCCTTGACACAGGGAACTAGTTCGCGTTTTTGCATCGATCGCCGGCGGGGTAGGTATAGTTCCCGCAGGCCTCCACAGGTGAATGGCGGCACGCGTGTCCGTCGTCTTGTCGGCGCTTGTTTGACGGCTACCATAAATCAAATCACCGGGCGACTTCAAGCCCTAACATCATTGCCATTGACGGATTTTTGGGATTGATGGTAGGAAAACGCGGTAACGGGAACGCACGCCGGCATTCCCGACCAGAGGCATCATCACCGCCGGATTTCATGATGTCGCAGGAAACCTGACAGGGGGCACTGACGTGGGGCGCATGCTTTTGCGATGGGTGTGGGTGTGGGCGCTGGGGGCGGCTGTTTTAGCCTTTGCCGGGGAGGCCCTGGCGGCAGAGGCCGTTATTTCAAACCGCCTGGGGATGCGGCTGGTCTACATCGCACCCGGCAACTTCGAGATGGGCAGCCCGCCGACCGAAAAAGGCCGCAACCCCGACGAAGAGCGTCACACGGTCACCCTGACCCGCGGTTTTTACCTGGCCCAAACCGAGGTGACCCGAGCCCAGTGGCAGCAGCTGATGGATAGCAGTCCCGCGGGAAACAACGGCTGCGGTCCGGATTGCCCGGTGACGCAGGTGGCCTGGGAGGACTGCCTGGTGTTTATCGGCCGGTTGAACGCGCTGGAAAAAACCGACCGCTACCGCCTGCCGACCGAGGCGGAGTGGGAGTTCGCCTGTCGCGCCGGGGCCCAGACGGCCTTTTCAGCCGGCGCCATCAGCGCGCTTCACTGTCAAAATGACCCGGTGCTGGACGCCATCGGCTGGTATTGCGGCAATTCCGGCTTCCTCCCGCAGCGCGTGGCTCAAAAAGCCCCCAATGCCTGGGGGCTCTACGACATGCACGGCAATGTCCAGGAGTGGTGCCAGGACCGGGCCGCTTGGCGCAGTCCGATCAGCGGGCGCACCGGGGTCTTCACCGACACCTACCGCAACGGGGCCGTCGACCCCCTGTCGCTTGCCGGGGACCGGCGGGTGCTGCGCGGCGGCGCCTGGAACAGCAGCGTGCAGGACTGCCGGGCCGCCAAGCGCATCGTGTTCCAGCCGTCCGTGCGCCGGACCTACATCGGGTTTCGCGTCGCCCGCAGCCGCTGACCGGACGCCTTCGAAACGCCCGGATCGCGCCGATCCGCACTCACCCCAACCGAAGGGTTTACCATGCCCAAACACACCCACGATTTTGTGGAAACCTACGATGGTTTTGTCGGTTTCGGTTTCGACCGCCCCACCGACGAGAGCACCATCGTCTACTTCCTCCAGAAATTCTCCGATGACGCCTGCATTCAAACCCTCGTCAAACGGCTGAGCGCCGATGAACTGGAAGATCTCTTCACGATCCTCACGCGCCTGATGAAAACGCACCTGAGCGAACCGGAGTACCACGCCCTGTTTCTCAAGGATAGGGATCACGACGGCTGAGGGTCGCCCCACGGCCTATGGTCCGCCGCCGCTTCAGCCCGGCACCGCGGCCTTGAAGAAGCGCCCGGCCCCGCTGAGCCGGTAGGCCCCGGCGGCAGCGGGGATCAAGGCCGACTGGCCCTGTCGCAGCGATAGGTCGCCCCCGCCGGCCAGGTCGCCCAGGCGCCCCTCGCCTTCCACGCACAGCAGCATTTCCACGCTGCGGCGCGCGGGACCGCTGTAGACGCGACCCCCATCGACGGTCAGCACCGCCAGCTGAAACTCCTCGGCGCGGCTTGCATAGCGCCCTTCGCAGGGACCCACCGCCGCGGGCCGCAGCACCTCGATTTTGCGCTCCTCGAAGGTCAGCACCCGCAGCAATTCCGGCAGGTCCACGTGCTTCGGGGTCAACCCGCCGCGCAGGACGTTGTCGGAATTGGCCATCAGTTCGATGCCGACCCCTTCCAGATAGGCATGCAGCTCGCCGGCCGGCAGAAACAGCGCCTCGCCGGGGGCCAGACAGACCAGGTTCAGCAGCAGCGGCGCCAGAACGCCGGCGTCCCCCGGGTATTCGACCTGCAGGCGCTGCACCCAGCCAAAAGCCGGGTCCCGATCCGCCAGAACCGCCGCCTGTGCGGCGGCGCCGGCCACCAGGGTTTCGCGTTGGGCAGCGGGCAGCGTCATCAACCAGGTAAAAAAATCCCGCAGGCCGTCGCAGGCCTCCCGGCGCGCCAGGTCGCCCAGCGGCCCCGCTGCGCGGGCCGCCACCACCGGTCTGAGGCGCGCCAGGATCTCGGGGACGGCCCGAAACCCGCTCAGCCCCCAAAACGGCGTCAGGGCGCAGAGGCACTCCGGCTTGTGGTTCGGGTCGCGATAGTTGCGGTGGGGGGCATCCAGGGGGATCTTCAGCCGGTTTTCGCGGGCGAAACCTTCCCGGGCCTGGGCCCGGCTGGGGTGCGCCTGGATCGAAAGGGGGCGCTCGGCCGCCAGGACCTTCAAGAGATAGGGCAGCTGCCCGTCGAAGCGCGCCGCCGCCTCCGCCCCCAGCATGCCGGCGGGGTCCGCGGCAATCAGCTCGGGCAGCGGCACCCAGCGCCGGTGGACGCGCACCAGCGAAGGCGCCTTGGGATGCGCGCCGATCCACAGTTCGGCCTGGGGCCCGGCGGAAGGCGACGGTTCACCGCGCAGGGCCGCAATCGCCGTTCGGGACCCCCAGGCGTAGGGCTGAATCGTATTCTGCATGCGAGCGATGGTCTTCATCGAAACCTCCTGGCACCCGCGGTCGGATTTTTGCGGGGGCGGGTTGACAACCGGGTAATCGCGCCCATTTTTTAGCCAAAACAGCCGTGCCTGATAGAATCCCAACTATCTTAAATTTATATCAAAAAAAGTTTTTAAAGGAGAACCCATGGAAAGTCAGCGCGAAACCCGCCAGTTCCAGACCGAAGTCCAACAGCTGATGAAACTGATCATCAACTCCCTCTACTCCAACCGCGAAATTTTCCTGCGCGAGCTGATTTCCAACGCTTCGGACGCCTTAGACAAGCTGCGCTTCAAGTCGCAGACCGAACCCGGGCTGTTGGACGACGGATCAGAGTTCCAGATTCGGCTGACACCCGATCCGGCCGCGCGGACCCTCGAGATCGCCGACAACGGGATCGGCATGACCTACGAGGAGGTCCTGGAAAACATCGGCACCATTGCCAAGAGCGGCAGCGCCGATTTCGTGGCGGCCCTGGCCGCGGCCAAATCCGAGGAAAGCGTCTCACCGGAGCTGATCGGCCAGTTCGGGGTCGGCTTTTACAGCGCCTTCATCGTGGCCGAAAAAGTCACCCTCACCACCCGCGCGGCCGGCGCGCAAACCGCCGTGCGCTGGGAATCCACCGGCGACGGCAGCTACACCATCGAGCCCGCCGCGCGCGACGGCCGCGGCACCACCGTCGTTCTGAAGCTCAAGCAGCTGGAAGCCGACGCCCCCGATTTCACCGACGAATGGACCCTGCGCCGGATCGTCAAAGAGCACTCCGATTTCGTCGGCTACCCCATCGTGATGGCGGTCGAGACCGAGGAACCGCTTCCCGAAAACGACATCATCCGCGACCAGGCCAACAAGCCGTTGGGGGCCACCACCCGCAAGGTCCGCAAAGACGAGACCCTCAACTCCATGAAGGCCATCTGGACCCGTAGCCGGCAGGATGTCAGCGCCGAGGAGTACAAGGAGTTCT
>JAABRJ010000319.1 GCA_011390985.1 Desulfobacteraceae bacterium | reverse complement strand
TTTTCTGACCCGCTGGCAGTTGGGCCGGCGCATCATCGAGCGCTTTATGGGCACCTGGCGACAGTTCACGCCCGCCGGCCCCGCCCAGGAGCGCTACTGGACCGTGCGCTACCCGATCAAGGCGCTCTATACCATGATGGACCTAGTGCGGATTGCCAACGCCACCGACTTGCGGCGTCTTACCCTGCCCGTCCTGATGCTCTTCAATGAGAAGGATCGCGTGATCAGCGTGGGCAAGCTGAAAAGGAAATTCGGCGCCATTGCCGCCCCCCACAAAAAACTGGTGGCCTTCAACGGCAACCGCGACCCCGGCCGGCATGTCCTGGCCGGAGACGCCCTGTCGCCGAAAACCACCTCCCAGGTCATCGCCATCATCGCCTCATTTTTGGCGGGCATCACCGGCGACGGCACCCCCCGCCCGCCCGCGAGTTGAAAACCGAGCCACCGGTGCCGGTGAGTCAACCGACTCAGGAGCCCCCGTGTTTTTCAGAATCGCCGCGGACATACTGGTCATCCTGCACCTCGGATTCATTGTCTTCGTGGTGCTGGGCGGATTTTCGGGCCTGAAGTGGCGTCGGCTGATCTACCTGCATCTGCCCGCCGCCGCGTGGGGCGCCCTGATCGTTTTCAAGGGCTGGATCTGCCCGCTGACGCCCCTTGAAATATACCTACGCCGTGCCGGCGGCCAGGCCGGGTACAGCGGCAGCTTCATCGATCACTACCTGATACCGATCATCTACCCGGCCGCCCTCACCCGCGAGCTGCAGATCGCGATGGGGGTCATGGTGGTGGCGATCAACCTGTTGCCTTACGGGTGGATGATGGCGCGCTATGCGCGCAAGCGAAAGTCGGCCAAACGCTGAGGGCTACCCCCTGGCCGCGGGCCTCCGGCAAACGGCTTGGCGCAGCGGCCGGGTTTTCAGGAGCTGCAGGAAAGCATCGAGCAGCCCGGCCGGTGGCGCGCCCAATCGGGGCGCTTCTCGGCAAAGGCTTCCTGGCCGGGCTGTTCATCGTAGGGGCGGCGCAGCACGGCCAGCAAATCCGCCACCATCGCAAACTCACCCTGTTCGGCCTTGTCGATCGCCAGTTGGGCCAGGTAATTGCGCAGCACGTATGTGGGGTTGACGGCGTTCATGCGCCGGCGGCGAACCTCATCGGGGGTCCCATCCTGCCCGACGCGCCGGGTATACGCCCGCAGCCAACCGGCGATGCGGCCGCGCGTCGCGGCAGTCAGCTGCTCCGGCCGGTAGTAGGCCGACATCAAAGGCGCCATGAGGGCCTCGTCGTCGGCTGCGTCGGCGTTTTCGGGGTTGTTGACTGCCAGCCGGGCCAGCTGCCGGAAAAAAATCGTCATGTCGGTTTCGACCAGGGGCAGAATGGACAGCAGCCCGTCCACCAGGGCCTCGTCACGGCCGGCGACGAAGGCCTTCAGCCCCAACTTGCGGGCCATCATGGTCTGCCAGCCCTGCTGGTAGCGGCCCTGGTAGCCTGCCAGCGTCCGCTCCAGGGGCTCGGTCTGCTCGATCAACGGGTAGATGGCGTTGGCCAGCTGAGCCAGGTTCCAGAGCGCGACCTGGGGCTGATGGCCGAAGCGGTAGCGGCGGCTGGCGGCGTCGGTGGTGTTGGGGGTCCAGTCCAGGTCGTAGTCTTCCAGCCAACCGTAGGGGCCGTAATCGATGGTGAGCCCCAGAACGGACATGTTGTCGGTGTTCATCACCCCGTGGACGAACCCTACCCGCATCCAGTGCACCATCAGTTCGGCGGTCCTGCGGCAGACCTCGTCGAACCACTGCAGGTAGACCGCCGGCGAGGGCGCGCCCAGATGGGCAAAATCGGTGCGGATGGTGAAATCCAGCAGCTGCCTGAGAACCTCGGTCTCCCCGCGCGCGGCGAAGATCTGGAAACTGCCGAAGCGCGTGAAGGAAGGCGCCAGCCGGCAGACCACGGCCCCCGGCTCACGCCGGGGGTGGCCGTCGTAGAACATGTCGCGCTCGACCTGTTCGCCGGTGAGCACCAGGCTGAGTGCCCGGGTGGTGGGCACTCCGAGGTGAAACATGGCCTCGCTGCACAAAAACTCGCGGATCGAGGACCTCAGTACGGCCAGGCCGTCGGCCGTGCGGGCGTAAGGGGTCGGGCCGGCGCCCTTGAGCTGCAGGACCCAGCGCTCGGCGCGCTGGTTGATCACCTCCCCCAGGTTGATGGCGCGCCCGTCGCCCAGCTGGCCGGCCCATTGGCCGAACTGGTGGCCGCCGTAGCAGGTCGCATACGGGTCCATCCCGGTCAGCAGGCGGTTGCCGGCAAACACCTGGGCAAAATGGCTGGAGGTGCAGGTCTTTTCCGAAAGATCCAGCAGCTGCGCCGCTTCCGGCGAATGGGCGACCAGCCGAGGGGCCGCCACAGGGGTGGGTTTGACCCGCGAATAGCACGCCCCCAGGACCTGTCGCCGGGTGTTGCGGGTCTCCGGATCCCCGGGCAGCTCGCGGGTGAAGCGATTGTCGAATATCATGGCACCCAGCGTACCGGGTGTTGAAGGTCGGTAATTCATGGCAAAACCGCCTTTCTGGCGTGTCGCGATGCCCAATGGTGGACGTATTGTGGGCTTGGTGGAAAAGCTAAGGCTGGCAATCATCGCAATCAAGGACGGCCCATGCGCAGAAGCTCGGCTGGGGCTTGAAACCGACGCCGACCGCCCCATCCTGCAGATAGAGCACCCACGCATAGCGGGGCTCGTAAACACTTGTGGTCGAAGACCAGCAGCCGTCGGGAACGCGCCCGAACCCGTGGCCGGCGGCCAGTGCCGGCGAATGGCGGGTAAGGTCCACCAGGCTTTCCATTTCACGGATATTCGGCAGCCGCCAGCGGCGGAGTCCGGCGTGGTTGGCGGTGTTCAAGGCGGCGGCGGCGCGCAAGGCGTCCTCCCAGCTTAGGGTGGCGCGGTCGGCGCACGCCCAGCAAAGCCCGGTCCATAGGTCCTGGAAGCTGGGGCCGTCGCTGCGGAAGCGCGGATCGCTGATGCGGTTGTCATGGCAGGGGCCGGCCACCGGCCACACCAGACAGGCGCCGCTTTTCATGCCCCGATAAACGCGCGCGCCCCCCAGATGAACATACCAGGCTTCTGCGGGAAGTCGT
Source organism: Desulfobacteraceae bacterium (assembly GCA_011390985.1). GTDB lineage: Bacteria > Desulfobacterota > Desulfobacteria > Desulfobacterales > JAABRJ01 > JAABRJ01. Next base: position 77 of record JAABRJ010000319.1, on the reverse strand, counting down.
GCACACGTCGTGGCGGTCCAATAATAACCGGGAAATACGTTCAGAAACGGGTGCCCTTTCGCAAGCGCGGGGTTTAC
>JAABRJ010000318.1 GCA_011390985.1 Desulfobacteraceae bacterium | reverse complement strand
TCGACTTCGGCGAGGGTCAGAACTTTGATCCTGGGATTGTCTTTTATCCGCCTGAAATTGATTTCGAGCCCGCAGGTCGGGGGGCATAGCTTGGGAAAATATTGGTTCAGCTGCGCAACTCTGCCGCCCAGGTAAGGATTCTTTTCGACCAGAATCACCTCGTACCCCACCTCGGCAGCTTCAAGGGCCGTGGTCAACCCGCTAATCCCTCCTCCAACAACCATAATGCTTCCGTTTGCAGGGGCTGCGTTGTCTAGTGTCATGCTATCCCTCCGTGCATAGTGTGTTTCCGTTGATTAAGGCGCTGACTGGCATGTGCATGAACTTCGAATTTGCCATTGGAGGGCGGGATCGATCCAGACAGGTAATGGTACATAAAAAAGCATTCCCAGGCTTAAGAAACCTTTACTTTCCCCTTGCGGGAAACCGTTCCCCACGCCCTCTCCGAGACGTATCGGCTCCATCGTTTTAATGAAAAACCTCCAGGTATCCAAAGATACCTGGAGGCTGCTGCTGCTATACCGTTACCGGCATGTCATCAATCCGGGATGATCTTGATGTAGTCTTTCTTGAAGATATCCCATTTCTGCGTTTTCGGGTCGTACTTGGAGTTGACGAAGCAGAACCAGTTCTTGTCGTCCTGCCCCGGATAGTCGGACTGGTAGTAGAAGCCGGGGTAGCGGGTTTCTTTGCGGAACTGGATGTGACGCAGGTGAGATTCCACCGTCCAGATGCGGTGGTAGATTTCCCAGCAGCGCATCAGTTCGTGCAGGTCACCGGCCGCCAGCTTCTCGCTGTCCTCGCGCATGGTCTGGAGCAGATCCATGATGATCTCCAGGTTCTTGCTGGTGGTCTGATAGAAGGTGGCGGTTCCGCCGCCGTATTCGTTGGTGGCCTTCATCAGCCGCATGGCCATCCCGCTAGGTTTGAGGTAGTTGGGGTTGATGTCGATGGCGGTGGTGTACTGGGAGTGCTCCAGGAAGGTGCGAACCGGCTTGTAGACGATGTCGACCAGTTCTTCCTTGGTCTCCTTGAGGGCCGGCTTGAAGTCGGCGTGATCCTTGGCGTAGCGGACCATCTGCTTGGCGGCCATACGGCCTTCGGCGTGGGAGCCGGAGGAGAACTTGTGGCCGGAGCAGCCGACGCCGTCGCCGGAGGTGAACAGACCGTTGACGGTGGTCATGCGGTTGTAAACCTTGCCGTTGTCGGCTTTGATTTTGTAGGCATCCGGGACCCAGTCATAGTCCGGGCCGGAAACCCAGAAGCCGCAGCAGCCGGAGTGCGAGCCCAGCAGGTACGGTTCGGTGGGCATGATTTCGGAGTTTTTCTTCTCCGGTTCGGTGTTGGTGGCGCACCACAGGTTGGCCTGACCGCAAGTCATGTCAAGGAAGTCTTCCCAGGCTTCGGACTCCAGGTGCTTGAGTTCCTTCTTATCCATGGTCTTGCCGATTTCGGCCAGGGCGGTGACGGTGTCCATCATGATCGGCCCGCGGCCTTCCTTCATCTCGAAGAGCATCAGGTGGTTACGCAGACAGGTGGGGGTGATCGCGGCCGTACCGTAAGGTGCATAGGTGGCCAGTTCGGCCTTGGCGGCATCGCTGGCGGCGAAGTTTTCACCCAGACCGTTGAGGGACTTGGCCTTGAACAGCAGGAACCACGCACCGACCGGGCCGTAGCCGTCCTTGAAACGGGCCGGGGTGAAACGGTTTTCCATCATGGAGAGTTCGGCGCCGACCTGCATGCACATGGTGTAGGTGGAGCCGGCGTTCCAGACCGGATACCAGGCGCGGCCCTTGCCCTCGCCGACGCTGCGCGGCTGGTAGATATTGACCGCGCCACCGCAGGCCACCATCATGGTCTTGCACTTGATGATGTAGACTTTGTTTTCACGCACGGAAAAGCCGACGGCACCGGCGATCTGGTTTTCACGCTTGGCATCCAGCAGCAGCTTGACGATAAAGCAGCGCTCGATAATGTTCTCATCCCCGATCGCCAGCTTGGCGGCTTCGGCGACGATGCGCTTGTAGGACTCGCCGTTGATCATGATCTGCCATTTACCGGTGCGGACCGGGGTGGCACCGGCTTTCAGGGTGCCCATCTTCTGGCCTTTTTTACCGTCGAGGGTCTTCCCGTCTTCGCTTTTCTTCCAGATCGGAAGCCCCCACTCCTCGAACAGATGAACCGAGTCATCCACATGGCAGCCGAGATCGTAGATCAGGTCCTCGCGCACCAGGCCCATCAGGTCGTTGCGCACCATGCGAACGTAGTCCTCGGGCGCATTGCTGCCGACGTAGGTGTTGATCGCGGAAAGGCCCTGGGCGACGGCGCCGCTGCGCTCCATGGCGGCCTTGTCGCACAGCAGAACGGACTGTCCGGGCTCCATCCATTTTTTGACTTCGAACGCGGCACCGCAGGCCGCCATACCACCGCCGACGATCAAGATGTCAACTTCGCGCTCCTCGACTTCCGGATCTTTCACGGCTTTGAGTTCACCCATCGCTTTATTGGGAATTGCCATATTGCTTCCTCCTTAAGGAAATTGGGATTCTTAGTGGGTCATTCTGACTGCATCGTTTCCGCAAACCTGATTAGAGGCCCTTCGGTCTGGGAACCTTGTAGCCATCGGCCTCTTCGGTG
>JAABRJ010000317.1 GCA_011390985.1 Desulfobacteraceae bacterium | reverse complement strand
TTGTAGGCATTGGCAGCGCCTTCGGGGGTGGTCCGGATGGGGAACTTGAAGCGCTTGATAAGGCCGTTTCTGAATTTACAGGTCCACATGACGTCCTCGGTCCCCAGCATCGGCATAACGCTGCTTCCCAGGGGCACAAAGTCGGAGTACCCGCGAACCTCGATCGCCTGGGTCGGACAGATCTTGACGCAAGAAAAACATTCCCAGCACTGATCCGGCTCCTGGTTGTAGGCCTTCATCGCATTGGGGTCGAGGACCATCAGGTCGTTCGGGCAAATGTACATACATGCAGTCTTGTCGCCGCCCTTGCAGCCGTCACACTTTTCCTGAATTACATAAGTTGGCATCGAGTATACCTCCTGATTTTCGTGGTAAGAATTTCCGTTCTACTCACCTGTGCGCAACAACCGAACGAATAAAGCTTTTCACACCTCCCTTCGTCGTGGTGGCCGAAAAATTGCTGGCCAACTAAAGATTTTATCCCAAAGGTGATGACCCTACCCGGTAAATTTTTTATCTGCTTACCACCAAATCCCGGGTCTGACAATCGGAATTTTCAGCCCTGAAAACCCGCCGCGGCGAACAAAATTCCAATAAT
>JAABRJ010000316.1 GCA_011390985.1 Desulfobacteraceae bacterium | reverse complement strand
AGGTAGTGGATGGGGAAGTGAAATGTCTGCAGCAACACCAGAGAGGCGACTGCGGATACTACCGCGAAAAAGTCGAGGCCACCATTGGGCAGAATCACCTTGTGCCCGAACCAAACCGCCAGGTTGAGCACCACGCCGACAACCGCCGCGGTGATGCCGGTCAACGCGGCCTGCAGCCGCTGGTTACCGGCCATGGCTTCGATGAAGGGTGCGCCGGCGAAGATGAAGAAAAAGCAGGGCAAAAAGGTCACGTAGGTGGTCAGCAAGGCGCCGACTATTCCCGCCGTCAGTGGGCTGAGTGCGCCGGGCAGGTTCCAAGCCGCCAGAAAACCGGCGAATTGGGTCACCATAATCAGCGGGCCCGGGGTGGATTCGGCCAGACCGAGACCGATCAGCATCTGCTGGGTGGAGAGCCACCCGCTGGATACGGCCACGTCGGTGATATAGCTCAACACGGCGTAAGCGCCGCCGAAGGTGACAAAGGCGGCTTTGGTGAAGAATAGCCCGATCTGCGTAAGGGTGTCGGCGCCTCCGCGCCACACCCAGATGGCCCCGATTGGGATCGCCCACAACGCAAGGCAGACCCCAAAGACCCTTGCGACATGGCCGAGGGATGGTCGGGTGTTGTTGCGACCGGTTGATAGTTCGGCTTCGATCCGGCATTCGCGGGTTTGGGTATCAAAATGGCCCTTGCAGAAAACCTCCGGCATCCAGCGGTGCATGAGCAGACCGCCGAGGGCGGCTGCGGCAACGATGTAGGGAAAGTGCACCTTGAAGATGAAAATGGCCACGAAGGCCAGGGCGGCAAAGGCATACAGCACCCGGTGCATGAGCGCTTTTTTGCCGATACGCAACACCGCTTCGATGACCACGGCCACCACCACCGGCTGGATGCCGTAGAAGGCGGCCGCCACCGCGGGAATATGGATGTGGGCCACGGCCAGGTAGCTGAGCAGCAGCATGACGAAGATGGACGGTATGACGAACAGGGAACCGGCGGCGATCCCTCCCCATATGCCGTGCAGCCGCCAGCCGATGTAGGTGGCCAGTTGCTGGGCTTCGGGCCCGGGCAGCAGCATGCAGAAATTGAGCGCGCGCAAAAACTGGTTTTCGCCGAGCCATTTGCGACGCTCCACCACCTCCTGGTGCATGATGGCGATCTGACCGGCCGGGCCGCCGAAGCTGATGAAACCCAGCTTGGTCCAGAACTTGAGGGCTTCCTTGAAAGTAACCGTGAGATTTGCTGGCTTCATCTATCTCTTTCGCCCGCACCTGACAGCGGCACATCGCGGCCGAAGATCCCGAACCCGATTGTGCCGATGACCCCGAAGACAAACGCGGTAATGAGGTTTGTCGCCGGGCTGATTTGCCACAAGAACGCGCCGCCCAGGGCGGCCAGGGAAACAAAAACATCCCGGATCAGATAATACAGGCCGAACATGCCCGCCTTGCAATGATCCGGGGACAGGTCCATGATCAGGGCCTTGCGGGTGGGCTCCCCGAACTCCTTGAGTCCTCTTAAAATGAAGGCCACGATCAGCCACTCGAAGTTGCGGCTGAACAGCAGCACCAGGGGAAACAGGGTGAAGAAGACAAAGGTCATCAGCACAAAGGGCTTCTTGGTGCTGCGGTCGGCAAGGTAGGCCACCGGGATGTAGACGAGCACGGCCGTGGCCATTTCGATGGTGGTCAGGAGACCGAACTGAATGGCCGACACCGGATCGGCGATGGCCTTCATGCACCAGACCACCACGAAGGCATAGGGGATCTGCTCGCAGAATCGCACCAGGATATCGGTGACCAGCAGGCCTTTCATGGCCGGGTTCATCAGGCGCAGCAACTTCAGCGGGTTTTTTTCCGGTGTGAGGCCACAGGCGCCGGAAGCGGTGTTCCTGGCCCGTGGATCATCTTCGATCATCCACTGCTGCAGAAGGAGTGCCGCCGCGGCCATGGCCAGGGCCGCGGCGAAGGCCAGCCGCACCCCGTCTTGCTCGCCCCAAACGGCAATGAAGAAACCGCCAAGCAAAGGGCCGAGTGCCATGGGAATCCGGCGCACCAGCGAATGCATGCTGACCCCCATGGTGCGCTTGTTCAGGGGCAGCACTTTGTACATCAGGCTCATGGTGGCCGGAAGCGATATGGCCGACCAGGAAATGAAGAGCACCGCCCCCATGAGCACCGCCTGCCAGGTCGGCACCAGGATCACCAGGGCGAAGCCGGCGATGGCTACCAGGTTGAAAATCAGCAATGAGCGCTTGGTGCCGATGCGGTCGGACAGGTAGCCGCCTGGAAAGGAGTAGAGGGCTGAGAGCAGGTTGTCCATGGCTTGCAAGAGCCCGATGGCCAGCACCCCGCCCCCCAGGGCCAGGATGTAGATGGGCAGGAACCGTTCGGCCATGCGCTCGCCCATGCCCACCAGCACCACCATGGCCAGCACGCCCACTGTGCTGCGCTGCAGACCCAAAAAGCCTGTCAGCCGTGAGACGCGGGTTTCTATGGTTTCGGAAGTTGCCATGGAGCGTTCCTTACGATTTCCCATTGGCCACGTCCAACCGGCACCAGGCATACAGGGCATCGTAGACCTCGAACTGGCTTTCGATGTTTGTCAGATCATCCGGAAATCGCAGGCTGTATCCCACGGCGATGGCCTCGAAACCGGCCGCCAGGGGGTCGGCCTCCAGGCGGCCGGTGTCCGCCGCATTGATAACCCTGGCCATGCGAAGAAGCGCCGCGTCGGTCAATTGGTAGTCCTGGATGATCGCATCGAAGGTGCAGCGGTCACCGCGGTGATGCAATTCGGCTCCCTCGGTGTCGAATGGAATCGCGCCGGTCTTTTCGGCGATTTCCATCACCTTGCTCTTGGGCACGAAGAGAAACTCGGCGTCCGAGTCGACAAACCGGGTGATCAGCCAGGGGCAGGCCACACGGTCCACGTGAACATGGGATCGGGTTATCCATTTCATTGGGGCTTCTCCTGTTGTTTCTTGGCTCCGAAACAGGCCAGGGTTTTGTCCACCAGCACCTGGACATTCTCGCCTGATATGGGGTTTTCCCATATGGTTATTCCCTTTTTTGACGCTGATAATAAGCGTACAAGTTGTCAAACAATCCAAGCCCTTCCGTCATTCGCTGGTCATCATCCGGATGCACCGCCACCAGACCGGTCAGGAGGGCGTTGAATCCGTCGGTTTCACTTCGGCCGAATTTTTCGTCTTTCAAATCGATGTCGTGGACCACTTCCGCCATGGGCACCAAGGC
>JAABRJ010000315.1 GCA_011390985.1 Desulfobacteraceae bacterium | reverse complement strand
CCTTGGACATGGCCTCGTCCACCAGCTGGATGGACTCCTTCTGCATGACCACCAGCGGCAGAACCATCTTGGGAAAGAGGACCGCATCGAAGAGGGGCATGATCGGAAGCAGGTCGGGTATCTTTTCGGTGCTCATCTCCCCAGGCGAATGCTGTTCAGTCATATTTGCCTCCCACAGGTGGGTTCAAAAAATTTCGGGTTAAGGTCGCCAGCGCCGAGGGTCACCCTTCGGTAATGGGAATTTTATGGGTTTTGTCCGACAGCATTTTGGGCAGTGTTATCTTGAGATAGCCGTTGGAATAGAGCGCTGTCACCTTTTCGGTGTCCACCGGCGCAGACAGGAAGAGGAATCGTTCGAAGTGGCCGTACTGGATCTCCGCCAGCCGGTAGGTGCCCTTCTCCATCTCCGGCAGATCCTTGCGTCGGCCGCAGATCTTGATGGCCTTGCTGCTGATTTCCAGCTCCAGGTCCTCCTTGCGGACCCCGGCGATTTCGGCCAGAATAATGATCTCCCGGGCGGTTTCGTACATATCCATCTGGGGTTTCCAGGAACATTCCGAGCAGTTGAACATGGGGCCGACCGAGCGGAACATCTCCTCGATGGTTTTTTCGAATTTGGAACCTAATTGATCAAAATCATCTCCAAAGCGAATTTTGATAAAGTCCATTTTCGGCTCCTGCGGTTGCGGGTAGGGAAAGGGGATTTTACTTGTAAAATAAGCCGAAAATAACATCGCATCGGGGTTTTGTAAAGCTAAAGAAACCGCCCATGGGCGGGCGTCAAGAGGCCTATCCGGGCGCCGGGGCTTTTCGGAAGGGTCTTTTCCTGGTATGCTGCGCTGATTCCAAGCGCCGGGAGCTGACCCAGGGGGGCGACAGATCCATGACGACACCTGCACAGGCCCGTTCTTTGGGATGGGTAATCCGCTCGCAGTACTTCCTCTACTTCGGGGTGCTGGGTATTTTTCTGCCGTTCTTTAACCTTTACTGCCACCGCATCGGCTTCAGCGGGATGCAGATCGGGGTCCTGTCGGCGCTGCGGTCGGTGGTTTCGGTCGTTTTTCCGCTGGTCTGGGGCATTCTGGCAGACCGCTACGACTGCCGCCGGCCGATTTTCATCTTCTGCCAGTTTGCCAGCACGGCCCTCTGGGGGCTGTTTCTCTTCACCACCGACTTTCACCTCATGCTGGCCATAACCGTGGGCTACGGAATTTTTTTTGCGCCGCTGATCCCCTTTCTGGAAACCTTCACCATGGAGGTCCTCGGCGCCCGGAAGCAGGCTTACGGTAAAATCCGCGCCTGGGGCTCCATCAGCTTCATCCTGACGGTGCTGGTGCTGGGAAAAATTGTCGACCTTTTTTCGATCCGCGTGATTCTTTACCTGATTTTGGCCGGTGCCTTCCTGCAGGCGCTGGTATCGCTGCTGATGCCGGCTCCCAGCCGGCGCAAGCAGCTGACCCCGACCTTGCGTCCCGGCCTTGCGGGCCGCAAGGAAGCCCTGGTTTTTTTCTTGAGCGCGTTTTTGATGCTGGTCAGCCACGGCACTTACTACGGTTTTTTTTCCATTCACCTGGCTGAGCTTGGATTTGGGGGCACCTTCATCGGCGCCGCCTGGGCGCTGGCTTCCAGCGCCGAGATCATAATGATGATCCGCTCGGATGTTCTTTTCAAACGCTTTTCGCTCGAAAAGGTCCTGCTCTTCTCCTTTGCCGTGGCCATTCTGCGCTGGCTGCTGCTCGCCGCGGCGAGCTCCCCGTGGCCCATCCTGGCGGCCCAGCTGCTGCATGCCGTGACCTACGGCTCTTTCCACATGGCCAGTATTCTCTTTATCGACCGCCTTGCGCCGGATAATGCCAAGACCCTCGGGCAGGCCCTCAACAACGCCGTGACCTACGGCCTGGGGATGATGGTCGGTTTTTTTGTGAACGGTTTTTTTTATGAAACCATCGGGGCGCATGCGCTCTTCGTCTTCAGTGCCCTGACGGCCCTGGCCGGCGGCCTGATCTTCGCCGCCGGCTGCCTGCGGCGGCGGGGTCCGAGCGCGAGCATTGCGGCGCCATGATCGCGGGGCTTTCGCGACGCAGGCGGTTTACACCACGGGTGGTCTGTATTAATTTCTTCAATTGTAGTTTACAGTGCGGGTGGCAGTCACTTGCCCGAAACCCTGGCCGCTAGCATTCTGGCGGCCACCCACAGCGTGTGGAGGCGGTATGTCATTTAAAGCCAATCTTCTCCAGAAAATCAAAATCGACGGGCTTTTCGACGAAGTCCTGCGGTCCATCGGACCGACGGGCAGCGAGCGGCGCACCGACAAGGACGCCATGCGCCGGCTGCTGGCGATGGGCGGTTTCGCATCGCGGCGGGAGCGGGATCTGGATCTCTATTTTTTCAAGACCGAGGCCGGCAAGGCCCAGGTCATGGTGCTGGACAACGACCTGCCAATCTATCAAAGCGGCGCGGAGGATGTCGCCCTGCGCAAGAGCCCGACCGTCAAGGAAATGCTCAACATCCGCAACATCGTCAAGATCCTGAACGACGCCGACGTGGTCGTCAGTAAAAAAGAGCAGTCGGCCGCCACCATCCGCCGCCTTTGCCTGCAACAGCTGGATCTGCGCTTCAGCGCGGCCGATATCGAGGCGCTCGCGGCCGAGGGCCGGAGTGCCCTGGAGCTCGGCAATACCGAAACAGTTTCCGAAACCCTGATGCTCTTTGCAGCGATTTTGGGGCTGCAGCCGCTCCCCAAGGCGCTCAAGGTCGGCCGCTGCGAGGTCTGGAGCGCTGCGGCCGCTGCAGAACAGGGCCGGCCGGCCTACGGCCCCCTGATTTTGTTCGAGGCGGAGGAAAACCGCCTGCTGCTCCTCGATCAGAAAATCCACCCCGATGACCCCGAGGCGCTCGAGCACTTCCACCAGGTGGCCCTCGGTAAACAGCCGCCCTCGGCGTCCGGCGCCGCCGTCTGGACCTTCCTGCAAAACGCCGTCCTGGCCCGCGACAGCCGCGAGGTTGCCCTGGAGACGACCTGATGCACTACGAAGGCAACATCATTCGCCCCCCCAGCGAGGCCAACAGCATCCTGCTGCAGGTCACCGTCGGCTGCTCGCACAACAAGTGCACGTTCTGCGGGGCATACAAAGGCGAGCGTTTCCGGATCAAACCGGACGAGGTCATCCTGGAGGACATCGCCTTTGCCGCGGCCCACTGCCAGCGCCAGCGGCGGGTATTTCTGTGCGACGGCGATGCCCTGATCGTTCCCCAGAAAAGG
>JAABRJ010000314.1 GCA_011390985.1 Desulfobacteraceae bacterium | reverse complement strand
GATTTTGATGCGGTCGAAGAACATCACCGAGAAAACCACCAGGACCCCGGCGACCGCGCCGATGACCACCGAACTGGTCGGGGAGACGTTCGCGCAGGGGGCGGTGATGGCCACCAGGCCGGCCAGGGCGCCGTTTAGGCTCATGCTGACTTCCGGTTTGCCGAACTTGAGCCAGGAGATGATCATGGCGCAGACCGCACCGGTGGCGGCGGCGAGGTTGGTGTTGACGAAAATCATGGCGATGTCCTTGTTGGCGGCGGTGGTGGAGCCCGGGTTGAAGCCGAACCACCCCAGCCACAGGATGAAGACCCCCAGGGCCGCCAGCGGCATGTTGTGGCCCGGAATCGGCCGGATGCTGCCGTCCTTGGCGTATTTGCCCAGCCGCGGCCCGAGGACGATGGCCCCGGCCAGGGCCGCCCAGCCGCCCACCGAGTGGACCACCGTGGAGCCGGCGAAGTCGATAAAGCCCAGGCCTTCCAGCCAGCCGCCGCCGTTGAACAGCCCGCCCCAGGCCCAGCCGCCGAAAATAGGGTAGATAAAAGCGCAGACCACAACGCTGTAAACCAGGTAGCCGGTGAACTTGGTGCGTTCGGCCATGGCCCCCGAGACGATGGTGGCGGCCGTGGCGGCGAAAACCACCTGGAACATCCAGAAGGCCAGCACCCAGGGGTCGCCGTCCGGGGTGAAGTCGCTGAGGAAAAAGCCCGATGTCCCTATCCAGCCGGATTTGGAGGCCCCGAACATCAGGCCGAAACCGATGGCCCAGAAGGCCAGCGAGCCGATGGAGAAGTCCATCAGGTTTTTCATCAGGATGTTGATGGCGTTCTTGGCGCGCGTATAGCCGACTTCCACCATGGCGAAACCGGCCTGCATGAAAAATACGAGGGCCGCGGCTATCAGGGTCCAGACGTAGTCGGCGTGGCTCTGGACCAGCTCGATGGCGGTCTTGTTGGACTCCGGCGTCGGGGGGCCGTCTGCGGCCCACAGCCCGGTCGCGCTCAGCACCGCGAGTAAAATCGGAACGTACATTATCAAGCGTTTCTTCATTTTGCTTCTCCTCTCGGCGAGTAAAAAATGGGCAGGGGTTTCCAAAAAATTCTATAGCGCCTCGTTTCCGGACTCTCCGGTGCGGATTCGAATGGCCTGCTCAACGGGGTAGACAAAAATTTTGCCGTCACCGATCTTGCCGGTGAAGGCCGTTTCCCTGATGCTGGCAATGATCTGGGCGGTCATGGCATCATCGGCCACCACCCCGATTTTGATTTTGGGGACGAAATCCACCTGGTATTCGGCCCCGCGGTAAATTTCGCGATGCCCCCGCTGGCGGCCGAATCCTTTAATTTCACTGATCATCATGCCCTTGACGCCCAGCTTGTTGAGGGCGTCCTTGACCTCGTCCAATTTGAACGGCTTGATGACCGCTTCTATCTTTTTCATGTCGTGCCTCCTGTGATGGGTGACCTGGCCGCGGCGGTTCACACGTTTTTCCGTTACACTCAGCAAGGGGCGTGCCATGGTCCCAGCGGCATCTTTTGATGAGATAACCAACTAAAAAAACTTGGAAAATAAAAAACTGTGGATTTATCCACGGTAAAAAAACCTTACAAAATAGTTTTGTTGGGTGCTAATTTCTACGAATTTGTATGATGTGGCGCGCCGAAATTTGCGGAATCCCCATCTGCGCCTGGCGCGCCAGGGGGCACCAGCATCCTGCGGCTGTCGGTCTGTTTTCGGGCGCCAGCGCCCGCAGCGGGCCTGGGCTGCCCCGCGCAAAAGGGGATTGACAAGCGCTGAAGAGTTGGAAATACTGGCAGCCATTCGATGGGGTGCGCAACCGGCGGTGCGGTTTTTTAACGCGGTCAGCAGATGGCAACGGTCAAGAGATGTGCCAGGGAGGATCGTCATGAAGGATTCGCTGAAACCGGGGCTGAGCTTCGAGTACCGATTCAAGGTGCCCGAAAACAAAACGGTCCCCTACCTTTACCCCGAAATAGCGGAAGGCCGGGTTATGCCCAAGGTGTTTGCCACGGGGTTCATGGTGGGGCTTTTCGAGTTTGCCTGCATCCAGGCGATCAATCCCCACATTGACTGGCCCCGGGAGCAGACCGTGGGGGTGCACGTCGACGTGAGTCATTCCGCAGCCACCCCGCCGGGTTTCACCGTTACGGTCAAGGGGCGGCTGGAGAAGGTCGAAGGCCGCCGGCTTACCTTCCGTCTGCAGGCTGACGACGGGGTGGACACCATCTCGGAAGGGGTTCATCAGCGGTTCGTGATCGATGCCGAAAAATTCAACCGCCAGCTGGCGGTCAAAGCTGCCGCTGCCCTTGAAAAGGAGTAGGATCGGTTTTACCCTTCAGCATCGAATTTTCACTGCCCCGCAGACAGGCGTGTGCCGAAGCCCCATTGCCGGAGGCGTTATCCCAGGAGGTGAACGCTATGCAAGACGAGAGACTCGCAGGTCTGATTGCAACGGCCATCAGGCGTGAAGAAGAGGCGTACGACTTTTACATGGGGATTCATGCGAAGGTCCGGGACGAAGCCACCCGGGACACCATCGCCTTCGTCGCCAACGAGGAAAGGAAGCACAAGGCCTTTCTGGTCCGCTACCGGGACGGGGATTTCGCGGCGGATGCCTTGCGGATGAGCGATGTGGTTTTCTACAAGATCGCCGAGTACCAGGAAGAGCCCGAGGTCAAGGAGAACCTCGAGAGCGCTGAGGTGTTCCTGGTGGCCGCCCACCGGGAGCTGCGCTCCCACCAGTTTTACACCGAGCTGGCCACCCTGCACCCGCCCGGCAGCACCAAGGACATGCTGCTCAGCATGGCCAACGAGGAGCTCAAGCACAAGGAAAAAATGGAATACCTATACGCCAATACGGCTTTTCCCCAGACCTCGGGCGGCTGACCCCGCCCGGGACGGGTTTCATTCAAGGGCCGGCGGCCTGCCGGCCCACTTTCCTCAGCGCTCACCCCGGCTGTATCCTCCATAATGTTCCGACACCCACCGCGGGCGTCAGCCGCGGAGCCACCCGCTTGGGCGCGCCGCGGCGCAACGGGTCGTCCCCTTGTTCGGCCTGCGCGGGCCGTTGGTCACCCTTCAATCGCGACGCATTCCGTCAGCTCGGCGGTGGTCAGCAGGGCCGCTTTCAGACCAGCATGAAGCTCCACAGGACACCGGCGCAGATGGCGGAGCCGATGACCCCGGAGGAGTTGCAGGCCATGGCGTCCATCAACAGGTAATTGGTCGAATCCTCATGCTGGCCCATGAGG
>JAABRJ010000313.1 GCA_011390985.1 Desulfobacteraceae bacterium | reverse complement strand
GCTTGGGACGGCAACCGAAAGGAGCGTCGATGACCCCTGATTCGGGGGGAAGAAGCGTTCTGGTGACCGGCGGCGGGGGGTTCCTGGGGGGTGCGATCGTACGTCGGCTGCTGGCGCGCGGCGACCGGGTGGCCAGTTTTTCGCGGCGCAGCTACCCGCAGCTGGAGACGCTCGGGGTCGCCCAGCGGCAGGGCGACCTGTCCGACCCGGAGGCAGTCGACGCCGCCTGCCGCGGCCGTGAAGTGGTCTTTCACGCGGCCGCCCGGGCCGGGGTCTGGGGATCCTACGCGGAGTACCACCGCCCCAACGTCATCGGCACGGCCAACGTGATCGCCGCCTGCCGGCGGCACGGGGTGGGCGCTTTGGTCTACACCAGCTCACCCAGCGTCGTGTTTCACGGGGGCGACATGGAGGGGGTGAACGAGTCGGTACCCTACCCCCGGCACTACCACGCCGCCTACCCGCGCACCAAGGCCCTGGCCGAAGAGCAGGTGATCCGGGCCGCCCGCGGGGGGCTTGCCGCCATCATCCTGCGCCCGCACCTGATCTGGGGCCCGGGCGACACCCACCTGGTGCCCCGCATCATCGCCCGCGCCGGGCGGCTCAGGCGGGTCGGTCGGGGGCACAAACGCGTGGACACGATCTACATCGACAACGCCGCCGACGCGCACCTGCTGGCCGCCGAGCGCCTGGCCGCCGAGCCGGGCCTGTCGGGGAGGGTCTACTTCATCAGCCAGGGCGCGCCCATCCCGCTCTGGGAGATGATCAACGCCATTCTGGCCGCGGCCGGCAAACCACCGGTCACCCGCACAATCCCCCCCTGGACCGCCTGGCTGGCGGGCGCGCTGCTGGAGGGGTTCTACACGCTTTTTGGCATCCGGCAGGAGCCGCCCATGACCCGTTTTGTGGCCCGCGAGCTGGCCACCGCCCACTGGTTCGACATCAGCGCCGCGCGCCGCGACCTGGGCTACCTGCCGCGGGTTTCCACCGAAGCGGGCTTGGAGCGCCTGGCCGCCTGGCTGAGGCAAGATGATCGTCAACCTGGGCAATAGCTGATGCTTCGCATTTATGAATGACCGGGTTTTTTCCAAAGGGCGGGTGTCAGTCTGCGGGCAGAAGTAGAGGAATCCAGGGGAAAGTTCTGCGATCGTTGCTGGTCTTTTCAAAAAATGCTTGAATCGTATGGTCCTCCCAAACATCTACAAAACTGTAAGTGCCGCGTATCCCCTGCGATTGTCCGTCAACCACCACATCCGAAATTTGATATCCGGGATCGGCGGTGATGTTAAAGATTGCGCTTCCCCCCGGGGCGACTGTCACAATCCCCGATGGGGATATACTGCCGTGCAGCCCCTCTGACACAGAGATGGTGTACTCCTGAATCGAACTGCAGGCAGACACCCCCTGCTGCCGTCCAAAATCCTGGGTCCAGTATGCGCCGTAAGTGCTTTCGGCCGAATACGCATATCCGACACCGATGTCGCAAAACGCGCTACTCAGGATGTTGGCACGGTGTCCCGAACTGTTCATCCAGCCTTCCACGACCGCCGTTGGGGTCGGATAGCCGGCCGCAATATTTTCGCCGTAGGTGCTCCAAGAATATCCTGCTTGGGATATCCGCGTGCCGGGTGTGCGAAGGTCCAGACTGGTATGATCGAAGTAGTTTCGCTCCGCCATGTCCTGGGAGTGCCCCATTGCGGCCGCGTACAAGCGGCTGTCCATTTGAAGGGGATGCAGGTTTTGGATCTGACGCTCTAAATTGACCAGCGCGAAGACCTCGGTTTCCACGCTGGTCGACTTGCTCGGTAGTGCCATTGCCGCCACGCCGGCTTGAGATGCTCGGATTTCCCTCACCAAGTGAAGATCGCCCCCGATGTGGCGCACCTGGTATGCCAGCGAATCGAGGCTTACGGTGCCTGTTAATTGTTTCAACTTAAATACAAAAGTGGCCGTTCCCCTCATGCCGCCGGATAAAACGGTTCCGATCCAGACCGACTCCTCCGAAGAAATAGTCTTCAGTTGAACTAGAACAAAGGTCATGTGAACATCCTCGAAAAAATTGAGGTGCAGTTCCTTGCAATGATCAGGGGATAGCATTTCGAATTGAATGAAAACCGGCCGCTGGCGAAGAACGATTTCAGGATTAACCGTTTCCCATGCGGATGGAATCGAATCGGTGGCGTCCACAAAAAAATCCGAATCTCCGGCTGTGGACAAGGAGGGGAAAATGCAGACCAAGCAGATAAAAAGAACGAAAAATGGAATAGTTTTCATGAGTTGAATTTATTTAAAAAAAGTGGTTTGGGTGGGTATTTCGTTTTCCGGCCGACGCTTTTTTCAGCACGTTTAACCCGTAGGGACAAACTGCCGAGCAAATGCCGCAGTTGTGCCCGTTGTGATACTGCACGTAGTGCTCCTTTTTCCAGCGATCACAGGCCCGCACGTCGACTATCTCCTCGCGGGGCACTCCGGGATGCCAGGCGGCGCCTTGCAAGGCCTTTGCGGGGCAGGCATCCACACAACGCCTGCACCGGCCGCAAAAATTTCTCTCGATTGACGGACCGCACGGCAGCTCGAGGTCGGTGAAAACGGTCCCCAAACGGACCCACGATCCAAACGGGCGCGTGATGAGCTGACAGTGGCGCCCCACCCAGCCCAACCCCGCCCGGGTAGCGGCCGTCTTGTGGGGAAAATCCCCTGCGATATTCAACCTGTCGGTACGATTGGAGGCCGCCAGGGACAAAGACCGAAACCCCTGGGATGTCACTGCCGCGGCCAGTGCCCCGGAGACCTCATCTATCTGCCGGTTCACCCGGGCATACTCATCGGCGTAGGCCCGGTTCGGCCCTTTCTGGATCGTGACCATGATCCGGGGGTTCATCGGGACGGCAAACGCAAGGGCGAAGGGAAATCCCTGCCCGCTCTCATCCTTGGGGGTGGCGAACTGCCGTAGGTCGGCCGCACCCCACAGGGTGATCTTGCGAACCGCAAAGAACCCGCTCAGCCAGGTTGGGAAACTCGATGCGTTCACTGCCACTTCATGCCCCTCCAAGGCAGTCCGGCCGGCCTGCGCAGCCCACCTTCCTCAAAACCCTTGGCCTTTCGAACGCCAAAAAAACCACCCGTAAACGGTCCGCGGGTGGACAGGACAAATTGCCGGAGGGTGTTTGGGTTTCAGCCGGGTAAGGATTTTCCAGAAAAAAAGTGCGCCGCCCCGAAAGGCGGCGCATACAACAAAGGCGCTAAAACTTTTGGCCTGCTTACACCTGCAGGCATTCC
>JAABRJ010000312.1 GCA_011390985.1 Desulfobacteraceae bacterium | reverse complement strand
CCACCAGCTCGCGCTCGGTGTAAAAGCGCTCGCAGCCAAAGCAGTAGAGCCCTTCGTACTCGGCAAAATAGATGTCGCCGGCATCGTAGATTTTTTGCAGGATCTGCTCCACCACCGCCATGTGGCCGGGTTCGGTGGTGCGGATAAAGCGGTTTAGGCCAATGTTGAGTTCGGGCCACAGCGCCTTGAACAGCCCGCTGATCTGGTCCACGTAAGCTCGCGGGCTGAGGTTTTCCTTGCGGGCCGCGCGCACGATTTTATCGCCATGCTCGTCGGTCCCGGTCAGCAAAAAAGTTTCTTTGCGCCGCATGGAATTGAAGCGGCAGGCCACATCCGCTACGATGGTGGTGTAGGCGTGCCCCAGGTGCGGTCGGGCATTCACGTAGTAAATCGGCGTTGTAATGTAAAAGGGCCTGTCCATTCGCTTACTCCTTGCTCTTCTGGGGCGCATCCCATTCGATCTGGGAAAGCGCTGCCTCGACTTCGGATCCGTCCAGCAGCCGCAAGGTCAAACGCTGACCGAGCAAGTTGTGGCGGATGACCTTGGCCTTGTCGTTTTTATAGACCACCGTTTTGCCGATTTTGGGGAACCCCTTGCGCAGCTCCTGGTAGACCGGGTTCTCGTAGGTCAGGCAGCACATCAGCCGCCCGCAGAGGCCCGAAATCTTGGTCGGATTGAGGGAGAGGTTCTGCTCCTTGGCCATTCGGATGGCAACGGGCTCAAACTTTTCCATGAAAAGCGAGCAGCACAGCTCCCGGCCGCAGCGGCCGATGCCGCCGCACATCTTGGCCTGATTGCGAATGCCCACCTGCCGCATTTCGATCCGGACCCGGAACTCGTGCACGAGCAGCTTGACCAGTTGCCGAAAATCGACCCGATCCTCGGCGGTGAAAAAAAAGGTCAGTTTGCCGGCGTCAAAGGTGCTTTCGACGTGAAAGAGATTCATCTGCAGCTCGAGCTGCTTGATGCATTGCTGGCAGAAGGCATGGGCCTTCCTGCGGGTTTCGAGATTGATTTCGCGCTGCTTTAAGTCCTCTTCGCTGGCCAGCCGGCAAACCTTTTTATGCGGCTTGTCGCCGGCATCGTCCGCCAGCGGCGCCGGCGGGGCCGCGACAGTGCCGAAACCAAGGCCCTGTTCGGTCTCGACGATGACCCGGTCGCCGTGCTTGAGGACAAAGGCGCCGCTGTCAAAATCGTAGACCTTACCGGCCGGTTTGAATCTTACCCCCACAACTTTTTTCATGGTGCATCACACATTCATATCGGCAGCCGCGGCGGTCGGCAGGCCGCGCCGGGGCGACTCAGGTTGGTGGTATGGCTGAGGCGCCATCCGGCGCCTTTCGCAATTTTGGGCGTTTTCGGTTGCAAAACCTGCAGCCGGTCATGTCAAGCGGCCGGCCAGCTGCAGCATCAAGCGCTCCAGCACCAGGCGGGCATTGAGGTTGGCCTCGATCTGCCTGCGGGCGCTCCCAACCGCCTGGATGCGTTGCAGCAGCGCTTCATCCGTCATCCGACCGCAAGCCCTGCCGATCAACGCCGCCTGGTCCTGGTTGATCAACCGGGCGGGTGCATAGCGGAAAATCAGCAGGTCGCGCAGCCAGGCGACGATCAGATCGAGCGCCTCAGGGACCCAGGCTTTGTGTCCGGCCAACTTTTCGGCCACCGCCAATAGAACGTCCAGCGGCCGGCTGGAAAGCATCTCCGGGCGATCGAGTCCGATGGCTGCAATCACCCATTTGCGGCGGGCGAGCCAATCGGCCTGGCTGAAGCGCAGGGCGCGCGTCAGGCTGCCGCCGGACATCGCGGCGGCGATCCCGGCGGCCTCCGGGGCGACCCCGTGCCGCTCGGTCAGCAGGGTCTGCAGACAGCGCCGCGAAAGCGGGCCGAAGCGCAGTTGCTGGCAGCGGGAGGCGATGGTCGGCAGGAGGTCGGTCATCTGAGTTGCCAGCAGAATCAGCAGGGTCCGATCCGGCGGCTCCTCCAGGACCTTCAGCAGGGCATTGGCGGCCTCGGGGTTCATGGCCCGCGCATCGGTGATGATCACCACTCGCGTGCGCGCCGCATAAGGCTTCAGTGCCAGGCTGGCGCAGAGCTGGCGGACCTGCGCCACCCGGATCAGCGCTCCCTCGGGAGCGATTGTGAGCAGATCGGGATGCTGGCCGGCCTGCAGGCGCCGGCAGGTACGGCACACCCCACAGGGCACCTCCCCGGCCGCGCTTGAGGCCGGGGCGTCGCAGTTGAGCGCCATGGCCAACAGCAGCGCCGCCTGGGCCTTGCCCACCCCTTCGATTCCGCAGAAGAGCAGGGCATGGGGCACCACGTCCCTGCGCAGCAGGGTTTTCAACCGCGCAACCGGCCGCTCTTGTCCTATAAGGGCATCGAATCCAGGCAAAACAAATCAACCGATCGTGTCGACGCGCTCTTTCAGCTCTTTGCCGCATTTGAAAAAGGGCAGCCTTTTGGGGCTTATCACGACCTTCTCGCCGGTTTTGGGGTTACGGCCGGTGTAGCTTTTGTATTCTTTGACAAAGAAGCTGCACAGGCCGCGGATTTCGACGCGCTCTCCACGGGCCATGGCATCGGCCATGCTGTCGAAAAACAGCTGCACCACCTTGGCCGCCTCGGCCTTGGAGATATTGGCATTGTCTTTCAAGGCGGATATGAGTTCCAGTTTGTTCATAAAACCTCCTCACCGGATTTTGCCCGCTGACAGGCGATCTGGCCCAGAGTAAAAAAAAATTATTAAAATGTCAAGCAGTTATGCCAGTATTTGGGGAATTTTCTCAACGTCCTCGACGGCTACCTCCACCCCGGCAAACTGTCCGAGGGCGTCCACATTGACCACCACGCGCCCCTTGCCCCGGTAGCTGACAAAAACCCCGGTTAGGCCCACCAGCGGACCGCTGATCACCACCACCCGGTCACCGCGCCGCAACCGGTTGCCGGTGGTGATCGCAAGGTCGCTCGACACCATGATCTGCAGCGACTGGATGGTTTCGGCAGCAACCGGCACGGGCCCGTCCGTGGTCCCGATGAGGCGCACCGCCCCGATGGTCTTCAGGATCTCCAGGTGTTCGTGGGGATCCAGGTCGGTGCGGACGAAGAGGTATCCGGGGAAAAGCGGCACCCGGATCATGAGCTTACGGTCCCGGCGCTTGCTGGGTACGGTGATCCTGGGCAGAAAAACCTCGATGGATTTTTTAACCAGGCCGTCGTTGACCACATTTTCAAAGCGGCTCCTGGTGTGCAGCACATACCAGCCGCGGATCGGTTGCGATG
>JAABRJ010000311.1 GCA_011390985.1 Desulfobacteraceae bacterium | reverse complement strand
CTCGACGACGTCTTCTACTTTCGGTTTCGTGAACCGCCGGCCGGCAGCGAGATCTCAGAGCACCCGGAAGAGGACCGCGAAGCCGTCATCACCCGGCTGCTGGCGCTCGTAGCGGAGCGCGACCTGAAAACCTGTAACAGCCTGCTGCTGGAAGCGGCCGGGTTGATTGCGGCCGAAGTCGAGGAGGAAGCCTATCGCCTGCGCAGCGTGCGCCTGGCCGAAAACGGTTTTCTGCCCCTGGAGGAAGCCGTGGGGATCTACCAGCCGCTGAGCCCCGAGGACCTCGAACGCTTCCGCCGCAAGGCCCCCCGACCCGCCCCGGCGGAGGCGCTCCACCTGCCG
>JAABRJ010000310.1 GCA_011390985.1 Desulfobacteraceae bacterium | reverse complement strand
CCGGTACCCCTTTACAGCGTGGGGCTTCTGGGCACCGACAGTCTCTTCGAGCGCGCTCTGAGCCGCATTGCCGCCGAGGACGAACGCGACCGCCTGCAGGAGGAATTTGCGGCCCTCTGCAACCGCCTGATCGCCGCCGATCAGACCCCCGTCCGGCAGCGCGAGGAACTGCGGGCGGTGGTCCGCAAGGCCTGCGGCTACCTCAGTATCGGGCTGGAGCGCCTGGTGGGCCCCCAGCCCCGGGAGGATCGCGAAGCGGCCGCCGATGTGCTGCA
Organism: Desulfobacteraceae bacterium; assembly: GCA_011390985.1. Taxonomy (GTDB): domain Bacteria; phylum Desulfobacterota; class Desulfobacteria; order Desulfobacterales; family JAABRJ01; genus JAABRJ01. Next base: position 2,703 of record JAABRJ010000310.1, on the reverse strand, counting down.
ACACCACTTCCTGGAACCGCTTTTCAGGGTGGGCCTCGGACAGGCGGTGGCGCTGAAGCGCCGGGTGCAGCGCTGGCAGCGGGAGAGCTGGTTCGGGGCGCGCAGGCTGCCCCTAAGTTTCTGGGGCGAAGACGGGGTGGGGCTTCTGGGGGGACTGCTGCTCAAGCGCCCGCTTTATTTCGAGGCCTACCGCAGCGGGCGGCTGTACCGGGATTTCGCCGCCATGGCCGAGATCCGCGCGACGGCGCGCGAACTGGACACCCTGATATGGCTGGACCAGCTGCTCTCGCTGCTCAACCCGGCGCTGCCCCAGGGCGCCCGACGGTTCCTGACCTACAAAAATCTGCTGTTGACCCTCTGGGCTTATGGCTGCCTGGGCCTGACGGCCGGCGAGGATTTCCCGCCGCTGGCGTTGGCGGACTTCAGGCGCTTTTGCGAAAGCCTCTTTGCCCCCCCAACACCGGGTGCAGACGCCGCCCCGCGGTGCATCCCGCCGGAGCGCCGCACGGATTTCCTGGAGTGGCTGGCGGCCGGCAGCGCGCTGCGCCCCGACGAGATTTCGGCCCGCCTGGGAAGCCGTCTGGAAGCGCTTTTCAGCGAAATCGAGCAGGAACTGGGTTCCGTGGCGCCGTCGGACCTCGACCCGCGCTTCATTGGGCTCTTCAGGGTGGCGGGCGCCGAAGCACCGTCCTGACGGATCGCGCGAAGGCGCCCCGCACGCATGCACCGGTTCAAGCTGATAGACCCCAGCGCGAGCGGTTTTTTTTTGCGCCGCCTTTAGAACTGCGCTTCCTCGGTGGAACCCGACAAGGCCCCCACCGAGGTTTTGCCCGCGGTGATGCAGTTCATGACCTGGTCGAAATAGCCGGTCCCGACGAACTTCTGGTGGGTGGTGGCCATGTAGCCGCCCTCCTTCTCGCGGGCGAATTCCTGCTGCTGGAAGCGTGAGTAGGCCAGCATGCCCTCTTCCTGGTAGCCGCGGGCCAGTTCGAACATCCCCAGGTTGAGGGAATGAAATCCTGCCAGGGTCACGAACTGGAACTTGTAGCCCATGGCGCCCAGCTCGCGCTGAAAGCGGGCGATGGCCGCGTCGTCCAGCTTGGCTTTCCAGTTGAACGAGGGCGAACAGTTGTAGGCCAGCAGTTTGCCCGGAAACTCCGCATGAATGCCCTCGGCGAACTTTGCGGCCTGCGCCAGGTCGGGGGTCGCGGTCTCGCACCAGACCATGTCGGCATAGGGGGCATAGGCCCGGCCGCGGGCGATGGCCGCCGCCAGACCGCCGTTGATGGGGAAATAACCCTCCGGGGTGCGCTCGCTGCCGGAGATAAACGGCTGGTCGCGCTCGTCGATGTCGCTGGTCAGCAGCCGTGCGGCATCGGCGTCGGTGCGGGCGATCAGGAGCGTCGGCACCCCGCAGATATCCGCCGCCAGGCGCGCGGCGACCAGCTTGACGATAAACTCGCGGGTGGGCACCAGCACCTTGCCGCCCATGTGGCCGCATTTTTTGGCCGACGCCAGCTGGTCTTCGAAGTGCACGCCGGCCGCCCCGGCCGCGATCATGGCCTTCATCAGCTCGAAGGCGTTCAGCGGCCCGCCGAAACCGGCCTCCGCATCGGCCACAATCGGCGCAAACCAGTAAGGCCCGATCTTGCAGCACTCCAGCACCGCGATCTGGTCGGCGCGGCGCAGGGCATTGTTGATCCGTTGGACCACGGCGGGAACGCTGTTGGACGGGTAGAGGCTCTGGTCGGGGTACATTTCCCCGGCCAGGTTGGCATCGGCCGCCACCTGCCAGCCGCTCAGATAAATGGCCTTGAGCCCCGCCTCCACCTGCTGGACCGCCTGGTTGCCTGTCAGGGCGCCCAGCGCCGCAACGTAGTCTTCGGTCTGCAGCAAGTGCCAGAGCCGCTCGGCACCGGCCTGCGCAAAGGTGTATTCCACCTTGAGCGTCCCCCGCAGCTTCAGCATCTCCTCGGGTGTGTAGGGCCGCACGATGCCCTGCCAGCGCCGGTCCTGCCCCCAGAGGGTCTGCAGATGGGCGATCCGCTCGGGGTCCACCGCGTGGCTTTCGATCCGCTTGCCCAGTTCGATGGCGCGTTCTTCAATCGTTCGCATGGCGAAATCCTTTCCGTATCTCGATGGTGGCCGAACCGCTGCCAAAGGAAGCGGTCAGGGCAGGTATTCGTAGGCCCGCAGGGTGAGAAATTCGTCCAGGCTGTCACGGGCGACGATCTCGTCGAACAGCCGCGCTGCGGTTTCGTAATTGCCCACGGCAAATGCGGCCTCGCCGATCTGATCCCGAATCCTTTCCAGCTCCTCGCCGAGGACGGCGCGAAAAAGGGCCAGATCGACCTCGCGGCCGTCGCCGAGAACCGCCGCGGGGTGGTGGACCCACTGCCACAGCTGGGTGCGCGATATCTCGGCCGTGGCCGCATCCTCCATCAGATTATATAGCGGCACGCAGCCGCTGCCGCTGAGCCAGTGGGCCATGTACTGCACGCCGACGCTGACGTTGGTCCTCAGCCCGGCCTCGGTGATCGTGCCCGCCGGCAGCTTGAGCAGGTCCGCGGCGCTGACCGCCACGTCTGCGCGCTGACGGTCGACCTGGTTGGCCGCGGGCATCAGGCGGTCAAACTCCTCCAAGGCCAGCGCCACCAGCCCCGGGTGGGCCACCCAGGTGCCGTCGTGCCCGTCGCCGGCCTC
>JAABRJ010000309.1 GCA_011390985.1 Desulfobacteraceae bacterium | reverse complement strand
CACCAGGAGGCTTCCCGGGCGATAGCCCAGCCGATTGAGGATATTGCCGATGGTATTTTCACTGGGCAGCTGGTCGTCGCGGTAGCCGAAACGTTTGACCAGCACCCGACGCACAGCGCGCGCGGTGATCTTACCATGGGGAAATTCTGATTTGAATTCGGGAACCAGCTGGCCGTCCTTATCAAAAATGGACTGGATATCGGCGATCAGTTGGGGCGTCTTCTCTTCGGTCTTCTTTTTTCCGCGAGCCGAATAATTGTCCAGACACTCGATCCCGGTCGCCAACTCGCGGATTCCCTTGTGAACCGTCGCGCGCCCCCAGCCGAACTCGCGTTCGGCTTTGCGGGCACTCCCGCCGAAGAGTTCATTGGTGATTTCCGCAATGAACTCCCGACGCTGGGAACCGGTGAGTTTCTTGGCCGTTTTTTTGATAATGGCTCTGACTTCTTCCGATATTTCGCTCAATTCAGGCGATCCTGTTGTGGATTTTCAGGGTCGTTGGTCGCCCCCGATCAGTCGGTCCTGAATCGCTCATTTGGTGCAGGCAGATACATACAGGCATGGGTAAATTATTTTGTGGATTTTCTAGTAGCACCCACCAAGTCCGATGTCAATAAGTTTCAAAGCGCCTTCGCCAAATAATTTCAATGGTTCCAGCCCCTAATCGGAAATCCCCATATCTGGATGACGTTTTTTCGACACACACTACATATGGCCTTCCCTCCCCACAGCGTTCCCAAACAAATTCATTGACAAGCGGTATGAACCTGCTACCAACTACAAAAATTTTGGCGGCGCCCTGCCCGTCAGTCCGAAACCCGCAAATAGCTGGAAGCGCGATGGCGACCGACACCTGCGAAATGATACCGCTTTCCCTGGAGGACCCCTTCACCTTTGCCTGCAAACCGGGGGTGCCGTGCTTCAACGAATGCTGCCGGGACCTCAACCAGTTCCTGACGCCCTACGACGTGCTGCGTATCAAACGGCGCCTGGGCCTGACATCCGGCGAATTTCTAAAAAGATTTACCGCTCAGCACACCGGACCGGGGTCGGGGCTGCCGGTGGTAACCCTGAAGCCCAGCGGCGGGTCTCAGCTGAGGTGCCCATTTGTCACCCCGCAAGGCTGCAGCGTCTATCCTGACCGCCCGGCGGCCTGCCGAACCTACCCCCTGATACGCATGGTTTCGCGCGTCAGGGGCGGCGGCCCGACAACGGAACGCTTCTTTCTGATGAAGGAGCCCCACTGTCAGGGCCACCTGCAAGCCCGGGGGCAAACCGTCCGGGAATGGCTGCGCGATCAGGATTTGGCCGCTTACAACCGGATGAACGACCTGCTGATGGCGGTCATCAGCCTCAAAAACCGCCTGGCGCCCGGGCCGCTCCCGGTGACCATGCAGCGCCTTTTTTACCAGGCCTGCTACGATCTGGATGCCTTTCGACTGACAATCCGGGAAAAGCGCCTGACCCCATCGGCGGCCGTCGACACACCGCCCCTGGAAGGCCTGGAAACCGACGAAGACGCCCTCCTGGCGTTTGCCCTGGACTACTGGAAAAAGGCGTTTGCCGGCCATGCGGCAGGCCGATCGTAAGCCCCAGCGCCGCTTTGTCCGACGGTTCGGGCGGAAGCCGACCGCCGAGCGGGGTGGCTTCAGGAAGGAAAGGAGGGTCGCCATGGCCATCAACGACAAGGTCGCCCTGGTGCTGGGCGGCATCAAGGGCATCGGCCGGGCCGTCGCGCTGGCCCTGGCCGAGGCCGGCGCCAGGGTCGTGACGACCTACTGGGACTGGGAGGAGAGCCTGCCGGAGATGCAGGCGGCGTTCGCTCCTTACGGCGAACGGCAGCTGATCCAGCGCACCAACCTGCTCGAAGCCGGCCAGATCGAGGGGCTGGTGGCCCGGACGATCGAACGTTTCGGCCGCCTGGACATCCTCGTCAACAATATCGAGCGCGGCGGCTGGCCGGTGGTCCACGGCGCCTATGTCCCGGAGCAGTGGGACCTGGAAATGGCCACCACCCTGAGGGCCAAGTGGTGGGTGTTCAACGCTGCCCTGCCCCACCTGAAGGCCTCCGGCGACGGTGCGGTCATCAATTTTTCCTCCATCGCCGGGGTGGTGGGACGATCCGGGCCGGCCAGCCCGATTTTCAACGACGGCTATGCCGCCGCCAACCGCGGGGTTTCGCTTTTGACCGAGACTTGGGCCCGTGCGGCGGCGCCGGCGGTGCGGGTAAACGAGATCATGCTGGGCATCTTCGAAACCCGCCACGCCGAGCACACCCGGGGCTGGGGGTTGCTGACGGCCGAAGAGCGGCAGGCCGTGCGGGACCACACCCTGCTCGGCCGGACCGGGACAATCAGCGATGTGGTCAAGGCGGTCCGGTTTGTGATCGAAGACGCCCCCTACATGACGGGAGCCGTCCTGCGGCTGGACGGCGGCTATGTGCTGGGCGGGGAGGCGGTGGCCCCGATGCCCACAGGGGTCCTGTGACCATCGCCCCCCGGCGGCCGCCGGTGCGCCGCTCAAGGAAGGGGCCGCGAGCCGGCTAGCGGGGACGCAAGGAATCGCTCCTGAGGCCCCAGACGAAAAACCCGACCCACTCCAGGCTGAATTTCAGCAGGGCCGTGTCGTCCTTTCTGATTTTTTTCTGAATGACCGGTTTGACGGCATAGCGCGTGAGAAAGCTGCTCTGGAAAACAAAATCGCGGAAACGGTCCAGATTGTAGAGCGCCATGAATGCCATTTTGGCGCGCGGCCCCGCGGCCCCTTCGGCCCCCCAGGGATCTTGCTGAAAAAGGCGCTTCAACTCGGCCCAGCGGGCGGTCATGCGGTGATACACCGCCGCCTCCTGGTCCAGCTCCCAGGTTTTCGGCGTCCAGGTCTTTTCCTCATGCTGGCCCATGCAAAAATCCGGCGGCCGGAAGAAGGTCACCATCCGCGCTTCATTTTTGGCCGCGTCGAACAGCACCCCCTGCTCCAGGGGAAATGTCCGGCAGGCATCGGGTCGGTCCGGGTAGACCGAACAGCCTGCCGGGGTCAGAAAGGGGCAGGTTTTCTCGGCGTCGGCGGACATGCGCAGCAGAACTTCCGGGAAAAAACTGGCATCCCGCAGGACCACGTCCACATAGTGCTCCAGGAAGCGGTCGGAGGATACCCCCAGCCGCTTTTTGAGGCGCAGGACGTCGTAGGGGTAGAGGAAAAGGTTCAGGTTGCGGCAGCACCGGTTGAAGCAGGCGACGGCGGGGTGGCAGCGGAAACGGAAGGTGTCGTTTTCTTCCAGCCGGGTGCCGGGCAGCTGGTCGAGCGTTTGGGGGTCAACGTAGCGCATCCTGGAGGCTC
>JAABRJ010000308.1 GCA_011390985.1 Desulfobacteraceae bacterium | reverse complement strand
GGCACGGCAGGTCGGCCCAACAAGGAGGTAACCTATGGCACCCACAGCGGTGATGATCAACGGCCTGCCGGGCAACATGGCGGCCTGCGTCGTTCGCCACGCCCTGACGGATGCGCGCTTCAGGGTGGTTCCGTTTTCTCTGACCGGCCCCGAAATCAGCGCGACCGAGACGAGCATCGATGAATTCAAGGTCGCCCTGATTCACCCGGACCGTCGCCAGGTTGAGATCCAACCGGTCATCGCGGCCTTCGCTCCCTTTATCAGTGTGGATTTCACCCATCCCGCGGCCGTCAGCGCCAACGCCGGATTCTACTGCCGCTGCGGGCTGCCCTTCGTCATGGGCACCACCGGCGGCGACCGCGAGCGTCTGCAGGCCACCGTCGCCGAGGCCGGTCTGGCGGCGGTCATCGCCCCCAACATGGGCAAGCAGATCGTGGGCTTTCAGGCCATGATGGCCTGGGCCGCCGAGACCTTTCCCGGACTCTTCAGCGGCTACCGGCTCAGCGTGCGTGAAAGCCACCAGCAGGGCAAGGCCGACACCAGCGGCACGGCCCGCGCCATGCTCGGCTACTTTCGGGAACTGGGGGCGCCCCTGGCCGACGAAGAGATCCAGATGGAGCGCGACCCCGCGGTTCAGAGGGAGCAGTGGGGCATTCCCGAGGCCCACCTCCAGGGCCACGGCTGGCACACCTACACCCTGGACGCCGCCGACGGAACGGTGCGCTTCGAGTTCTCCCACAACGTCAACGGCCGCGACATCTACGCCCTGGGCACGCTGGATGCCGTCGATTTTCTGGCGGCCAAAATCCGGCAGGGGCGGCCGGCGCGGATTTATTCGATGATCGATGTGCTCAAGGGGTTTTGAAGCTGAAACGCCCGCGGATTGCCGGCGAGGCCTCACCGGAGATTGCCGATGAAAACCTGGCTTTGGATTTTCCCGCTGCTGCTGGCGGCTGCCGTTGCCGGCGCCGACGAGACCTTCCCCGACAAGGGCTGGCGGGACCGCCCCAACCCCCTGGCCGACCCCGGCGCCCAGGTCGGCGGTGAAATCGCGGTCTATCTCGGCCAGTACCCCAGGAGCCTGAACTACTACCTTGACGGCAGCACCCAGTCGGCCCAGGTTTTTGGCGCCCTCTACGAGTCCCTGTTGGACATGGACCCGCTCAGCGCCGAGTACCGGCCGGGGCTCGCCGAGCGCTGGACGATCTCCGCGGACAAGCGGACCTTCACCTTCCAGATCGACCCGGCCGCCCGCTGGAGCGACGGCCAAGCGGTGACGGCGCAGGACGTGCGCTTCACCTACGACACGATCATGGACCCCAAACACCTCACCGGGGCCCACAAGGTGGCCATGGAGCGCTTCGAGGCGCCGGTGGTGGTCGACGAGCGCACCATCCGCTTTAGGGCCCGCAGCGTCCACTGGCAGAATCTCGGCGCCGCCGGCGGCATGTCGATCCTGCCGCGGCACGTCTTCCATGGGCGCGACTTCAACAAGGTCAACTTCGAGTTTCCGGTGGTTTCGGGCCCCTACCGCCTGGGCACGCTCACCGAGGGGATCGCCATCACCCTGGAGCGCCGCCCGGACTGGTGGCTGCGGGGGGCCCAGCGCACCCGGGGCACCGGCAACTTTGAGACCATCCGCTTCCGCTTTTACGCCGAGAACGAAAACGCCTTCGAGGCTTTCAAAAAAGGCCTGATCGACCTCTACCCGGTCTACACCGCCCGCCAGTGGGTCAACGAAACCAGCGGGCCGCGGTTCTTCAACAACTGGATCGTGCGGCAGCAGGTCTTCAACCACAAGCCGGTGGGCTTTCAGGGCTTCGCCATGAACATGCGCCGGCCGCCCTTCGACGACCTGCGGGTGCGCCGGGCCATGTCGCTGCTGCTGGACCGTGAAAAGCTCAACCAGACGATGATGTACAGCCAGTATTTTCTGCACCGCTCCTACTACGAGGACCTCTACTCGCTTAAAACCCCCTGTCCCAACCCGCTGACGCCCTTCGACAAGCACAAGGCCCGCGAGCTGCTCGAACAGGCGGGCTGGCTGGTGGACCCCGCCACCGGCTGGCGCGTGAAGGACGGCCGCCGGTTTGTCTTCAAGTTTCTCACCCGCAGCGCCGGCACCGACAAGTTTCTGGCCGTCTACGCCGAGGATCTCAAGGACGCGGGCATCGAGCTGGTCATCGACCAGAAGGACTGGGCGGCCTGGATGAAGGACATGGACGGGTTCAACTTCGACATGACCTGGGCGGCCTGGGGGGCGGGGATCTTCAAGGACCCCGAGGGGATGTGGTCCTCAAACGAGGCCGATCGTCTGGGCGGCAGCAACATCACGGGCTTCCGCAACCCGGCGGTGGACGACCTGATCGCGCTGCAAAAGGAGATCTTCGACGTTCACAAGCGCAACGAAATCGTCCGCAAGATCGACCAGATCGTCTTCAACGACTACCCCTTCGTGCTGCTCTGGAACATCAACTACACCCGCCTGCTCTACTGGAACAAGTTCGGCATGCCGGCCACGGTACTCTCCAAGTTCGGCGGCGAGGAGAGCGCCTACTGGTACTGGTGGCTGGACCCGGACGCGGTGGCGGTTCTCAAAGACGCCATGGCGAACAACCTGGCGGTCCCGCCGCAGCCCGCGGTGGTGGCCTTCGACGACGTCTTCAGCCCGTAAGCTCGTCGGCAACCCCGCCCGGCGGCGTTGCACGGCGTTGGCGCGTGCAGCCGGTGGTCGATTTGCAGTTATGGCGCATTTCCAGGGAATTATTCGAAGGGCTGCTCCAGGCCGACCCGGAGGTGGGCACCTTTCTCACCGAAATCGTCGCCGATCTATTTGGGGTTACATGGGGGGGCGCCCCCATCCAACATCCCGGCCCGCGAAGTTAAGCACGCCTGCCGGAAGGACACGAACACCGGCTGTTCCCCGCGTCTGCGGGGATGAATTAATGTTGCTGGCGTTACCAGAGTGAGAAAATTCCCCTTATATTTTTTTGCATTCCTTCATTCTGGGTACATCCCGCAGGGCAATCAGCGCGAACAGAGCGGCTAAGAGGTAGAGCAATCCTGTTGCACTGAAAGCGGCCCCCAACCCGAGCCACCACGATATCCCCACTCCCAGCATGGGGCCTATGGTTCTCCCGGCGGCGTTGATGGAGTTATCGATGCCATAGATCGATCCCTCTTCGCCACTATCCGTCGTACAGGCCAGTAGCGCACTGATTCCTGGAATAATGCCGCCCAGGGAGATGCCGTAAACGATTTGCAGCCCAAGTAACTGCCAGTAACTGACCACCAGGCTCTGCAGCACAAAAGAAAAAAAACAAGATAAAAAGCAGACAATCAGAATGCGGCGATATCCGGTTCGGTCCCCTAAG
>JAABRJ010000320.1 GCA_011390985.1 Desulfobacteraceae bacterium | reverse complement strand
GCTGCATCAAGTGCTTTGGCTGCCGGGATGTGTGCCCCGTCTGTTTCTGCACGGAATGCAGCCTGGAGCACCAGGCGCTCATCCCCGCCGGGGTCCTGCCGCCGGACACCTCCTTCCACTTGGTTCGGGCGCTCCACATGGCCGGCCGCTGCATCGACTGCGGCCTGTGCGAGGAGGTCTGCCCGGCCAAGATCCCGCTCAGGGCCCTTTACAAACGGGTCAACACCCTCGTTGAAAACATCTTCGACTACAAAACGGGGCTTCCCGACGGCCTCTCGCCTTTCAGCATTTTGGGGGAGGAAAGCGCCCTGCCCGAGGGCAAGCGCTGAGCCCTGCGGTTCTGCCCCCCGGATTGCGGATAAAAAAAACCCCCCGCGCTGCCGATCAGCCGGGGGGTTTTGGTTCTCAAGACCCGTCTTGCCCTCAGGCGGCGGTGCTTGCCTCCGCCGCAGGGGCCTTTGCCACCGGCCGCAAGGCGGCCTGGAGGCCCGTGGCCTGCAGCTGCCGGGCCGTGAGTCCCAGGTGCTGGGGGTCGATCCCCAGGCAGAGCCCCAGCAGCTGATGGTAGTAGAGGGCCGGCGGCAGGCCGTCGGCTTGATCGGCCTGTGCTGCGCGAGCGTGGATCCAGTCGAACTGGATCTGGCAGTAGGGGCAGATGACGCACACCAGCTCGGCCCCGGCCTGGCGCGCCGCGTCCAGCTTGGCACGGCCCAGGCTTTCGGCCAGGCCGTCGTTGACGCCCCCCATGGGAGATCCGCAGCATTCGAGCTTTTTCTCCCAGGGCACGCTCTGGGCGCCGGTGAGCGCCACCAGGTCATCGAACTTTTTGGGCGCCAGGGGGTGGTCGAAGGCCACCACGTTGGAGGGCCGCAGCAGGTGACAGCCGTAGTGGGTGGCGACCTTGAGCCCGTCGTAGGTCGCGGTCAGGCGTTTTTGGATGGCGCCGGCGCCCAGTAGATCGTGATAGACCTCCAGCACGCTGAACACCTGCACCTCCCGGCGGTAATAGAGTCCCTCTTTGGACAGCATCCCGTTGATGTCCCGCAGCAGGTCGAGATCCTCGGCCAGCAGCTTCTGAGCCTGTTTCAGGCTCCCGTAGCAGCAATTGCAGCTGGTCATGATATCCAGGTACTTTTTTTCCGCCAGGGCCAGGTTGCGCGCCGCCGAGAGAACATACGCCTTGAAATCGTAGTTTTTCAGCGGGTACCCGCAGCAGCCGAACGCCGGGACATCGTCGAAGACCACCCCCAGCGCGCCGAGCACCGCGTTGGTGGCGGTCTCGTAGTGCTGGAGCCTGAGGGAGGTGACACAACACCGAAACAATGCCAATCTTTTCATTGGACCCCTTTCCGATCACCGGCGAACTCTCTTGCAACCGCCCTTGAAATCGCCTGGTTCTTGAGCACATACAGAACGTCCGCCACCTGGACGGACTGCGGGCACTGTTCCTGGCACTGGTAACAGCCCACACAATCCCAGAGCATCCTGGAATCGAAGATCAGGTCCCACTGCCGCAGCTTGACGGCGTACATGATCTGATGGGGGAGCAGTCCCAGTTTGGCCGCCTCGTCGGGGTTGTCGCGCACCACGGGGCAGGCGCTGGTGCAGGTCATGCAGCGGTAGCAGGCGGCATAGGCCTCGGGTTGCATCCACTGGCCGGCGAGGGCGAACACCTTTTCGCTGCCGGGCACCGCTAGAGGCTGCGGATCCTGCCGGAATTCGGTCAGCCGCCCGCCGCCGACGGCTCCTAACGCGGTCTCCAAGGGTTCGCGGTAGCGGTCCGAATCCAGCGCCGCGCCGGCGGTGACACCGCGATGCACCGAAAGCGGCGAGAGCAGCAGAAACTCCGGCACGCCTTTTTGGAGCACCGTCTCCTTGACCGCCGCCCACAGGTCGGTCAACTGGATCCCCGCCGGGCAGGCCTCGGTGCAGTGGTTGCAGTTCGTGCAGAGGTGCAGCCCCTGCTGCAGCCGCCGCACCCGGTTGGCCGTCAAAGGCTTGCCGGCCGCAAGCTCCCGGATGGCCGGGATTTTCTCGGAGGGCAAGATGAGCGCGTTGGGCACCTCCGCCACGGTGACGGCCACCGAACAGGCCAGGCTGCAGGCGCCGCAGTGCATGCAGGCGTCCAGCTCCATCATCTGCTTGGTGGCCAGGTTGAGGGGGGACGCGGTGTGCTTGTCCGTGACGGCATTGGTCATTAGGCTAAGAGGCGTCGTGAAGAAATGAAACATTTTGCTGAAGGGCACGTACGCCAGGCCCAGCATGCAGGCCAGGTAGTGCAGCCACCACATCAGGCCCGGAAAATTCAGCGCATCCAGCCGCAGCGCGAAGCGTTTGCCGGCCTTGGCAACGGCGAAGCTGGTGAAGGCCCAATTGGGTCTGGCGTGGCACTCGGCGCAGGCCATCTCGTGCAGCTCCTCGCCGGCCTCAAGCGTTTCGGGCTCAAAGGGGCCGGTCATGTTGGGCGAGACCACGTGATACTGATCCACCCAGTAGGCCTCCAGGGCGTTCAACTCCTCCTCCTCGAAGGTCGCCGCGTAGACGTCCACCATGTCCAGATAGCTGGTGTGCGAGGTGATTTTGCTGGCCTTGAGCACGATACCCGAAAGCAGGACCACCGCCAGGATGGCGATCAGGAGGGTATCGGCTTTGGCGGTCAGGGGGCGGGGGGCAGCGCCGAAGAAACGCCTTCTGAGGGCCATCACCACCCCGACGATGACCAGCAGCCCGGCAAAGTCGCGGATGAACACCCACGGGTTGGCCGTCGACTGGTAATTGCTGAAAAGCTTGGCGGTGATCAGGCCGTCCATGGCATGCAAGAGCAGCAGAACCATAAAACCGCCGTAGAGGCAGATGTGCATCACCCAGCGGTACGGGCTTCTTTGCAGGAGCCGGATCTGCAGCAGGACGTCCATTACAAAAACGCGGATCAGGGTGAAGAGCTTGGGGCTGAAGACCGTGGCCGCAATGCCTTTGAGGGCGGCGCCGAAGCGTGCCCCGGGGGTGGCCGGCGGCGTGTCGCTGCGGATGTCGTGGCGGAACCAGGCCGAGATTCGGTAAACGCTGCCGGCAGCGAAAACGGCGAGGGCGAGATAGAGCAAAACGGTTTCAATCATAACGGATATCCTCGATGAGAAAGGGACAGTGACCTTTTTCCCCAAACCCCCGGTGGCCAATACTTCCCGCACTGGAAGCCTCGGGGGCGATCGACTCTTCTCCGGCAGCCCCCGCTTCCGTCTTGGGCCCGGGCACTTCGCGGCCGGCTGATGGCCTCACTCGGTCAGGTAGCGGTGCATCGCGACTGCCGCCAAACGCCCTTCGCCCATGGCGCTGATGACCGTCGCGCCGCCGGAAACGATGTCGCCGCCGGCCCACACCCGGGCCTTGGAGGTTTTGCCGAGTTCGTCCACCACCACGGTGCCGCGCCGCGAGGTTTCCAGGTCCGGCGTGGTGGAGGCGATCAGGGGGTTGGGCGAGGTCCCCAGGGAAACGGCGACGGTGTCGATTTCCATGATGTATTCGCTGCCGGGAATCGGGACCGGGCGGCGGCGCCCGCTGGCGTCGGGTTCGCCCAACTGCATCCGGATCAGCTCCATGGCGGCCACGTTGCTGCGCCCGTCGCTGATGAAGGCGATGGGTGCGCACAGGAAATGGAAATGGATGCCCTCCTCCTCGGCGTTTTCGACTTCCTCCAGGCGCGCGGGCATCTCCGCGCGGGTGCGGCGGTAGATGACGTTGACTTCCCTGGCGCCCAGGCGCACGCTGCAGCGGGCCGAATCCATGGCCACATTGCCGCCGCCAATGACGGCCACCCGTTTTCCGATTTTGATGGGGGTGGCGTACTGCGGGTGCAGGTAGCCTTTCATGAGATTGGTGCGGGTCAGCAGCTCGTTGGCCGAATAAACCATGTTGAGGTTTTCGCCGGGCACCCCCAGGAACATCGGCAACCCCGCCCCCGTGGCCAGATAGACCGCGTCGTAGGGCCCGTTGAGCAACTCGTCCAGGCTGTAGTTGATGCCGATGACGGTGTCCAGGTGGATCTCGACGCCCAGGGATTTCACGTACGCGACCTCGCGCTGGACGACCTCCTTGGGCAGCCGGAACTCAGGGATGCCATACATCAGCACGCCGCCGGCGACGTGCAGGGCTTCGAACATGGTCACCTGATGGCCCCAGACCGCCAGGTCCGCCGCCACGGTCAACCCCGAGGGGCCGGTACCCACCACCGCCACTTTTTTGCCTGTCGCGGGGGCGATTTCCGGCATGGACGAGGTCCCTTCAATCCGCTCCCAGTCGGCGATGTAGCGCTCCAGGCGGCCGATGGCGATCGGGGCGCCTTTTTTGTTGAGCGTGCAGGCCTTCTCGCACTGAAGCTCCTGGGGGCAGACCCGGCCGCAGATACCCGGCAGCGAGGTCTTGCGCTTGAGCACCTGGGAAGCCCCCTCGACGTCGTTTTCCTGGAGCTGTTTGATAAAATCGGGGATGTCGATCCCCACGGGGCATCCCGCCTGGCAGTTGCGTTTTTTGCACTGGATGCAGCGGCGCGCCTCCTCCATGGCCATTTCATAGGTGTAGCCGGTGGCCACCTCGTCAAAATTGTGCCGGCGCACCTCAGGGGACTGCTTGGGCATCTCGAGTCGGTTCAGATTGATTTTGGCCTTGGCACGCTTGGCCTGCTTTTCCTGCCCGGGCTCCTGGGTCTTACCCGTGTCTTCCCCATTTTCGCCGGAAGTCGGGGATTTTTTTGATTCGCTCATGAATTCAACTCCTCGTGTGGAAAAAGAAGGCCAACGCGGCAGGCGCAAGGTCTTGGTTCAGAGAGCTCCGAAATGCGGCCCCCTTGCCGCCGTCGTCCTTCGGCACCGCCGCCAGGGCGGCCCAGCGGCTCCGCGGCAGCCACCGACGCCCGGGGCATCACCACTGGGAACACCCGCGGCACTGGAACCCCTGCTGCAACAGGCTGTCGTCGGCGTACGTGCAGCGGCGGGCCATGAGAACATCCCAGCCCTGGACCTTGTGGCCGTCAAATTCGGGCCCGTGGACGCAGGCGAAGCGGTTGGCGCCCGATACCGTCAAGCGGCAGGCGCCGCACATGCCCGTGCCGTCCACCATGAGGGGCGTCAGGTGCACCATGGTTTTGATGTCGTAGGGGCGGGTCATTTCGCTGACCACGCGCATCAGGCAGATGGAACACATCAGCACCACCCGGTCGATGGACTTGCGGGGATGTTCGGCCAGCAGTTCGCGAATGGGCAAGGTGGCGCTGGTGGCGGCGTTTTCGCCCTGGGTGCCCGCGGCCAGGATCAAGCGGTCGCTCACGGCCGCCAGGGGCTCCCGACCAAAGGCGGTTTGGGGGTCGGGCGCCTGCAATATGGTGGTGATGCGGTTGTCACGTTCCTTGAGAGCCTTGAGGATCGGGACGATGGCCGAAACCCCATACCCGCTGACCACCGTCAGGACGTGCCCGTAATGATCGATTTGCGCCGGGAGGCCCAGCGGCCCGACGAAATGCGCCAGGCTGTCTCCGACCTCCATGGCCCCCAACTGGCGCGTGGTATCGCCGACCTCCACATAAACGAAATCCACCGTTCCCGCTTCCGGGTCCCACCCGCTGACGGTGAACGGCACCCGCTCGCCGCGCTCATCGACGATGAGGATCACAAACTGGCCCGGTTTGCATTTCTGGGCGATGATGGGCGCCTTGACGCTCATGCGATGCACCTGGGGAGCCAGTGTTTCGTGTTCGACGATAGAAAACATCCTGCCACCTCGTTGTTTGTCCCGGTTGAAAAGATCCCTGCCGGCAGGGCTACGCGACCTTTTTCTCGACCTTGGCGGCACATACCGCGCCGTCCGGGCATTTCCCACCGGGGAATTGTTCTTCCATGACCGCGCCCGGAATGGCGATCATCCTCAGAGGCAGCAGCTCGTTCATTGCCAGCGGCCCCTCCCACAGGGCGCTGCGGGTCGTTACAAGAATGGTCTGGCCCTCCCGCAACCCCATCCCGAACCCGTCGGCCGGATTCATCTCAAACTTGCCCGCATGGCGCGATGCCGCCAGGGTTTCGCAGGCCAGGAGCGGCCCAGCGAAAAACGGCGCCAGCCTTTCCTTGGCCACCAGGGCAAAGGAAAACTCCGCGTCCACGATTTCCCCGGCGGGCGGCGGCGGATCGAAAACAGGCGGCAGCCACGGCGGAAGCGCATCGTGAAACAGCACGGGTGTCCCCGCATGGGTCTCATCGGGGCACGGCCACTGCACCGTCTTGGCGCCGGACCGAACGCCTGCGTATGCGGGAACCTGCTCCCGGATTTCGGTCAGCACCGCTTCAGCGTCTTTGTAGACAAACCCCTCGCCCTCCAGGCGGGATGCCAGCTCGGCCAGCACGCCGATGAGCGTGCGCGCTTCTCCGGGCGGCCGAAGCACGGCGTCAACCGACTGCACCCGGCGATCACCGGTGGTCATTGTCCCGCTTTTCTCGGGAACCGAGGCCATGGGCAGCACGACATCGGCGTCCACCATCGGGCCCCGCACATCCAGGACCACCACGAAGTCCAAAGGCGCCAGATCAGCTTGCAACGCCTCCATGGCGGTCCCCTCGAGATTTTCCAGGACCACGACCGCCGCCCGAACGCGCCCCGAGCGAATGGCTGCCAGGACATCGACGGGATCCGGGTTTTCGGGGTTTAGCACCTGGCCGGGGAGCAGGTGCGCGACCATGCCCATGTCCCAGGCCCCCTGGAGGTTCCCGTTGCCGTAAAGGGGTATGAGGCCGCCGCCCGCCCGGCCCAGACTTCCGGTGATGCGCGCCAGGGTGACCAGCGACTCCACAATCCCGCCCGCATCCGGCGCATCGGCGACCCCCAAACCGTAAAGGATGCTCAGGCCGCCAGCCTCTCCCAGGATGCAGGCGGTGTCCACCAGCATCTCCTGGGACACTCCCGTGATGCGCGCCACCACCTCCAGGTCATACGGCCCCAGGCTTGTTTTCAGTTCCTGGAGTTCCGATCCGTAAGCCGCGGCGAATTCGGGGTTCTCGCGCTTCTCGTCCAGCAGCACCCGCATCAAGCCCCGCAAAAGGGTCTTTTCGGTTCCGGGATAGGGCCGCAGATGCATGTCGCTGTATTTGGCGATGCTCACCAGGCAGGGGTCGATCACCACGAGTTTCGTTCCCCGCAAAACGCCGTCGCGCAGGGCCGTGCCCGCAATGGGGTGCGTGGCGGCGGGATTGACCCCCACCGCCAGGACGGCCGGCGCCTGCCTGAGCGCGTCGATGCTGTTGGTGGCCGCCGCAGCTCCCAGGTTTCTACGCAAAACCTCGGCGGCCTGCAGGCGGCTTGGGGGCCCCAGGCAGCCGATCATGTTTGTTTTCAGGATCTTGCGGGCGAATTTCTGCAGCAGGTAGAGTTCCTCGTTGGTCGCCCGGCCATCGGTGAGGACCGCCACTTCCCCGGGTCCGAAAGAGTGGAGCTTTTCAGCCACCCGGTCCAAGGCTTCCGGCCACGCGGTTGCCGCATACCCGTCACTTCCCCGCACCAGGGGCGATTTCAAGCGCTCAGGGTCCTGAAGGTAGCCCTTCAGCAGGAATCGTCCCTGAACACAGGCCTGCCCGCGGTTGGCGGGTCCCTGGGGGTGCGCTTTGACCTCGAGGATGCTCCCGTCCGCGCTGGTCCTGTACATCATCCGGCAGCCCGCCCCGCACAGCGGACACAAGGAGGACACCCATTTGGGGTCGATTTCTTTGCGATACAGGGTCATGACGAGGTCGCTCAGTTTTTCGCAGACCTCCGTGATTTCCCGTCGGGCTTCCCCCTGCGTGCCATCTTCGCGCTCGCGCAGCGCCCCGACCGGGCAGACGTCCACACACGCCCCGCAAAACTGGCAGCCCGCGGCCGGCAGGTCCCTCCCAAAGGGCGTGCTCACTTCCTGGCGGCCTTGCGCCTCCCGAAAAACGATCGCTTTGGCCCCGCGGACTTCATGGCAGATCCGCACGCACCGGCCGCAGCGAACGCACAGACCGTAGTCCCGCTCGAAATACGCTCCGGCAGGCAGCACCTTCCGGGGATTGCCCGAAGGCGCCAGATACGGAAAGTCGATGCCCACGACGGCCACCAGCTGCTGCAGTTCGCACGTCCCGTTGCGCGGACAGCCCAAACACTCCCGGGGATGGTCCTGCAGGATCAGCCGCAGCATCTCCCGGCGGAACTCGACCAGCTTCTCCGTGGCCGTTCGTATGCGCATCCCTTCCTCGACGGGTGTCGTACAGGCGGCGGGCAGCCCCCGG
Source organism: Desulfobacteraceae bacterium (assembly GCA_011390985.1). Taxonomy (GTDB): domain Bacteria; phylum Desulfobacterota; class Desulfobacteria; order Desulfobacterales; family JAABRJ01; genus JAABRJ01. Next base: position 5,274 of record JAABRJ010000320.1, on the reverse strand, counting down.
TAGCCATCGATTTCAACGGCACACAACCGGCAGGAGCCGCTCGGTGCCAAGGCAGGATGGTAGCAGAGGCGAGGAATGACAATCCCCGCGTCGGTGGCCTGCAGGATGGTCTGGCCCGAACGGGCCTTGACTTCACGATCATTGACCCAGATGCTTATATCACTCATCCCTTCCCCTATCGTTTTGTCGATGGCACGGTGATCACGCGGTGCGCCCGGCCACAGCCGGACAGTCATATAAAGGTAAAAAAAAACGATCTGTCAAGGAAAAACTGGCTTTCAACCCGCATCCGTTTAGGCTTCAAACGACTGCCGGGGATTGCCTTCGCGCCAAAAGAAATGGCCCGAAGATTTCCTCCAGACCCTGGATTGTGCGATGGTAGCGGGGACTGGCAACCAACGGCATCAACCTCTCATAACTGCAACGCAAGAACCTAAACATCGTAAAGCTGAAAAACCTAAAAATAGCGAAACAAAAAGGGGCTACGGAATGACCCGTAACCCCTTGATTTTATTTGGTAGCGGGGGCAGGATTCGAACCTACGACCTTCGGGTTATGAGCCCGACGAGCTACCAGACTGCTCCACCCCGCATCAGATGGCCGCATTTTTATTCAATCGCCATAAACTTGTCAAGGACTTTCTTGTTTTTCGGCCAAAGACAGGATGGCTTGGCGAAGCTGTCTGCGGTCTTCGGCCGAGGGTGGCGCAGCCGGGTAGTGCACCAGCAGCTGCTTGACCCGGCTGGTGTGGCCGACGACAATTTCAACGGCGGATTTCGGCACTTTTAGAACCTTGGCCACAAACTGGACCAGCATGCGGTTGGCGGCGCCGTCCACGGGCGGCGCCTTGAGCTTGATTTTGAGGGCATCCCCGTAGGAACCGACGATCAGGTTGCGGGAGGATTTGGGCTGGACCGCCACCTGGAAGCGGATGCCGTCGGCGGTTTCGGTGAGGTGCATGGCTTCGGCCGGGCCGTCAGGAGGCGCCCTGGGGCGGCGCGTCTTTTTTGATGTGGTTGATGAATTCGGTGGCGGAGGTCTTGTCGACCACCGGGATCAGGGCCACCCGGCCGCCGTTTTGTTCGACGGTCTCGCGCCCGAAGACCTCCCCGCTGGCGTAATTGCTGCCCTTGGTGAGGATGTCGGGCTTGAGGCTTGCGATCAGGCAGTCGAGTTCGCCGGCGGCAAAAACCACCACGAAGTCGACCGCGTCGAGGTTGGTCAGGATCCGCACCCGCTCCCGGGCCGGGATCACCGGGCGCCCGGCGCCCTTGAGGCTGCGGACCGAAGCGTCGTCGTCGATCGCCACGACGAGCACATCCCCCAGGCGGCGCGAGGCCGAAAAGAGCTGCAGGTGTCCGGCGTGCAGAAAGTCGAAGCAGCCGTTGGTGAGCACGATCCGTTTTCGCCTCCGCCGCAGATCGCGCCCCAGGTCGCCAAGCTCCTCGATGCGCTTGACCTTGTGGCGCGTGTCGGTGGGGCAGGGGCTCTCGGCGGCGGCCAGTTCTTCGGCCGAAACGGTGGCGGTGCCGACCTTGCCCACCACGATGCCGGCGGCGGTGTTGGCCAGGGCGGCGGCCTCCGCCACGCCAGCACCCGCGGCCATCGCCAGGCCGAGAACCGCCACGACGGTGTCGCCGGCGCCGCTGACATCAAAAACCTGGCGGGCTTGCGAGCGGATTTGCAGCGGCGGTTTGGGCGGCTCGAAGAGCACCATGCCGTCCTTGCCGCAGGTGATCAGGAGTTTTTCAAGGCCGGCGATGGCGAGAATCCGGGCGGCGGCGGCTGCCAGCGTCTCGGGGTTGCGGATCTCGATCCCGGCGGCCAGGCCGGCCTCCTTCTGATTGGGGGTCAGCAGGGTCAGCCCGGCGTAGCGGGCGTAGTCCCGCCCCTTGGGGTCGCCGATGACCGCTTTGCCGGCCCGGCGCGCAGCGGCAACGATCTCGGCGATCAGGCCGGGGGTCAGCAGGCCTTTGCCGTAGTCCGAGATCAGGACCAGATCGGCCTCGGGGATTTGCGCCGCCAGCACCCGCTGGATAGTTTCCAGGCTTTCGGAGCTGATCTCGGCGCGGGTCTCCCAGTCGATCCGCAGCATCTGCTGGTTGGCCGCCAGGACCCGCTTTTTGCGGGTGGTGGCGCGCCCGGGCTCCGCGATGATGCCGGCGACATCCACTCCCAGGTCGGCAAAGCGCGCCCGCAAGAGATCGCCGTGATGATCCGTGCCCACCACGCCGGCCACCGATACCCGGGCGCCGAGGGCGATCAGGTTGTTGACGACGTTGCCGGCGCCGCCCAGGGTGGCGGTCTCCTCGCGCACGACGACCACCTGGACGGGGGCTTCCGGCGAGATCCGGTCCACCTCGCCCCACAGGTATTCATCCACCATCAGGTCGCCCACCACCAGGATGCGGCGGTTTTTCAAGGCTGCGATGTCGATCGGCATGGGAGGTAACACACGTCTCGGCCGACTGGGCCGAGGTTCAGCTGCCGCTCTCGCGGCACTTTTGGATGAAGGCGCTCAGCAGGGCCGGCGGGCGCACCACCCGGCCGGCGGAATTGACGCAGGCGTGGCGGGTGTAGCCATCGGCCAGGAGGACGCTGCCGCCTTCGTCCCATAGTTTGTAATTGAATTTCATTCCGGCCCGGACGCCTTCATCCAGCGCGGTTTCGATCATGATCAGATCATCGTAGCGCACCGACTGCCGGAACTTGCAGAAGGCCTCCGACACCGGCAGCAGGATGCCGCGGCTTTCGACTTCGCGGTAGGGCAGGCCCAGGTGCCGGAAGAGTTCGGTGCGGCCGATTTCAAACCAGCGGAAGTAATTGGCGTAGTAGGCATGGCCCATGTTGTCGGTGTCGCCGTAGATGACCCGGTAGAAGGTGCGGTGGGAGAGCATGGTCATCAGCCTTTGGCGAGAGCGGCCCGGATCAAGGGCTTGAGTTCCTCGTAGTCTCTGGTGACGGGGAACTGGGGGAATTCGCGGACGACGTTTTCAGGCGGCCGGAAGAGGATGCCCGTGTCCGCCTCCTGGAGCAGGTTGATGTCGTTGTACGAGTCGCCCATGCCGATGATCTTGAAGTTGAGCTGCCGCAGCGACTGCGCGGCCCGGCGCTTGCTGTCGGGCTGGCGCAGGCGGTAGCCGGTGATGGCGCCGTCGGGCGCGACTTCCAGGCTGTGGCAGAAAAGGGTCGGCCAGCCGAGCTTTTTCATCAGCGGCCCGGCAAACTGCGTAAACGTGTCCGAAACCACGATGATCGGGGTCTGGGGCCGCAGCCAGTCCAGAAATTCCAGCGCACCCTCCAGGGGGTCCATGCCGGCGATGACCGCCGTGATGTCCTGGAGCTTGAGCTGGTGGGCCGCCAGAATCGAGAGGCGCCTGCGCATCAGGACGTCGTAATCGGAAATGTCCCGGGTGGTCAGTTTGAGGTCCTCGATGCCGGTCTTGAGGGCGACGTTGATCCAGATTTCGGGGACAAAAACCCCTTCCAGGTCGGAACAGACGATGTGCATGGCGGGTTGGCCTCTCTGCCTTGTGGGGACCGCGGCAAGGGCCGCCGCGGTTGATACGTCGGATATCCGGTGCAGACCGGTTCAGTCCGGGTCGTTGTCATCCTCGATACGGATCACGACGGGGCGGTCGCTGACCACATCCAGAAAAGCGATTTCGGCCAGCGCTTGCTTGACGTCGGCTTCGCGGGCACGGTGCGTCAGCATGACGATCGGAACGGCCCCGTCGGTTTTGCGCCCCTTCTGGTGGACCGATTTGAGGCTGATCTCGTGGTTGCCCAGGATCCCCGAGATCTTGGAGAGCACGCCGGGCCGGTCCAGGGCGGAGAACCGGAAATAATAGTGGGTGGTCAGCTCTTCGATCGGCAGCAGCGGCACCTTGCGGATCTGGTCGCGCTGGTAGGAGAGTGCGGGCACCCGCCCGGTGGCGCCGTTGACCAGGTTGCGGGCGATGTCGACCACGTCGCTTAAAACCGCGCTGGCGGTGGGCAGCATCCCCGCGCCGCGGCCGGAGAGCAGGATGTCACCGACGGCGTCCGCGGAGACGGTGATGGCGTTGAGACTGCCGCTCACGCTGGAAAGGATGTTGTCTTCGGGGATCATGGTGGGGTGCACGCGGGCCTCCACCGCATTGCCGCGGTCCTTGCCGATGGCCAGCAGCTTGACGCGGTAGCCGAAGTCGGCGGCGAAGCCGATGTCCTGGGGGGTGATCTTGGAGATGCCCTCGATATAGATGTCCCCGTAGTTGATTTGCATGCCGAAGGCCAAGGCCGTCAGCAGGGCCAGCTTGTGGGCGGTGTCGAAACCCTCCACGTCCAGGGTGGGGTCGGCCTCGGCAAACCCGTTTTTCTGAGCCTCGGCCAGGGCCTCCTGGAAGGGGGAGCCGTCTTCGCTGATCTTGGTCAGGATGTAGTTGCAGGTGCCGTTTAAAATGCCGGTCATGGCGTGGATGCGGTTGGCGACGAGCGATTCGCGCAGGGTCTTGATGATCGGCATGCAGCCGCCGACGCTGGCCTCGAAGGCCAGGTCGACGCCGGCGGCCGCGGCCGCGGCAAACAGCGCGTTGCCGTGGATGGCCAGCAGCGCTTTGTTGGCGGTGACGACCTGCTTGCCGTTTTGGATGGCTTTCAGGATCAGCTCGCGCGCAATGCCCTCACCGCCGATCATCTCGATGATGATGTCGATTTCCGGGTCGTCCACCACCGGCAGGGCATCCGGCACCATCACCCCCGGCGCGAGATCCAGACCCCGGTCGCGCCGGGTATCGATGTCGGCGATGTTTTTAAGCCTCAGCTCCGCCCCCACCCGGGAGCGCAGCAGCGCCTGGTTTTCGATCAGCAGCTTGGCGACCCCCGTCCCGACCGTGCCGCAACCGAGCAGACCCACATTGATGACCTTCATCCCCGTTGCCTCCTGAGTCGCGAGCCCTACATGATCTTTTTTATGCCGCGGGCCGCCTGGTTGATGCGCATCTTGTTTTCGATCAGCGCAAAACGCACGTACTCGTCGCCGTATTCGCCGAACCCGAGCCCCGGCGAGACGGCCACCTTGGCCTCGCGGATCAGAAATTTGGCGAATTCCACCGACCCCATGTGCAGGTGCGCTGGCGGAATTTTGGCCCACACGAACATCGTGCCCTTGGGGCTGGGGATCTCCCAGCCCACGCGGCCGAGGGCGCCGATCAGGGCATCGCGGCGCCCCCGGTAGGTGTCGCGGATCTTGGCGACGCACGTCTGGTCGCCTTCAAGGGCGATGATCGAGGCGAT
>JAABRJ010000307.1 GCA_011390985.1 Desulfobacteraceae bacterium | reverse complement strand
GCTTTTCGGCGATGTACCAATCCGTTAAAACCATTATAAAAGGAACCGGACGCTATGTTCCGCCCCGGGTGGTCACCAACACGGACCTCACCCGCTGGATGGATACCTCAGATGAATGGATCCGGCAGCGAAGCGGCATCGAGCAACGCCACTGGATCCCGGAGGAGGGTGGGGTCGGGGCATCCGACCTGGGTCTAGAAGCCGCCAAGATTGCCCTTGGGCGGGCCGGCTGGCGCCCCGCGGATATCGATCTGATCATTTTCGGAACCCTCAGCCCGGATATTTTTTTCCCCGGCCCCGGATGTCTGCTGCAGCAT
>JAABRJ010000306.1 GCA_011390985.1 Desulfobacteraceae bacterium | reverse complement strand
AAACTGGGGCTTTCCGAGACCCCGGCGCTGGATATCCGCCAGCAGTGTTCCGCCTTTCTTTACGGGCTCGCCATGGCCGATGCCTTTATCCGCAGCGGCCTTTACCAACGGATTCTTTTCGTCGGCGGCGAGGTTCACAGCACCTGTCTGGACATTTCCACCCGGGGCCGCGACATGGCCGTGCTTTTTGGCGATGCGGCCGGTGCGGTCTGCTTGGAGGCCGTTGCTACCGAAGCGCCCGCAGGGGTACTGGCCTCAGCCCTGCACGCCCAAGGGGAATTTGCCGATATCCTGATGATGGAAGCGCCCACTTTTCGCGAAAAACCGGGCATCTCCGAGGAGATGATCCGCGAGGGTCGCCATTATCCCAAAATGGAAGGGCGATCCGTTTTCAAGCACGCGGTTCGGCGACTTCCCGAAGTGGCCCATGAAGTGTTGGACCAGGCCGGCCTGGCGGTTGAGGATATCGATATGGTCATTCCGCATCAGGCCAACCTGCGCATCAACCAGGCCTTCATGAAAGCCTTGGGGCTCCCGGAGGAAAAGCTGTTCAGCAATATCAACCGTTACGGCAATACCACCGCCGCCAGTATTCCGATGGCGTGCGATGACGCCCTCGAACAAAAAAAGATCGGGCCGGGCAGCACCGTTCTTTTCATCGGATTGGGGGCGGGCCTGACCTGGGGTGCCGTGGTGTACCGATTTCCAGGCTGAGCATGCGGGCGGCCCCTTTCCGAAGTTCAGGCAAATAAACGGGATGCCGTCATCGGGCCGGCATCCCGTTTATCGGTTTCGCTGCAACCGCGCGCGACGCTTGAGGTGTGAAGCTCATGCAGCGCGCCCTCACTGTCGCGGCAAAGGGGCTGTCAAGGCCGGGAGCGAACCGGCGGCTAAGTCCAGCGCCATGCGGGCGGCCAGGCGCTCGGCTAGCTCCTGCCCGGTGGCCGCCGCCGACGGCAGCACCTCGAGCGGCAGCGGGCTGTTGCCGCCGTATTTTTCCGCGCTGAAAACCACCGCGGTCTTTTCAAACGACATCTCGGCGTGCCTCAGATGGTCCAGCCGAAAATCAGCCGTGAGACTCGCGTGTCGCACGATAAAAGGCACCCGCTGCAGTCGCGTGCGCATGATCTCGACGGCAACCCAGTTGCCGTCGACGTCGCGAATTTGTCTGAACTGCCCGGTGCCCTCCCGCACTTCCACCCGGTCGGTACCGGTGCTGTCGTTCAGGGTGGCGGTTGTCCGGGCGCTCACGACCGCATCGGCAACCTGCCGCCAGGTTTGCCGCTGGACACGCCAGTCGGTCGGGTCCCCCAGGGTCTTGGCGGTCAGCGAATGCGGACCCTCCAGGTAAACGGCTTCCAGGCTGCTGTGCAGCGCCAAGCGCTCGAAAAGCGCGCGCTGCAGTTTTTCGCCATGCGCGCCCGCAAAAGGGGCCAGGACCAGGCGCTCAACCCCGCGGAAATCATCCCGATCCAGAGTTTGGCGGGCGCCCGGCGCCGCTGCACAGCCCCAGAGAACACCCGCGGCCAGACAGAGCAGCCACAGCAGCACCTGTCGGCGAACGGGTTTTCGCCTGCCGGAGGGATAATGACGTCGGGTGGGGATCAATTGAACGCGGGCATCAGGACCGCCAGTTTCTTCGACCGCCCTGCGGGCTGGGTCACCTCGAAATCCCAGATCAGCGGAACGTGGTCGGAAAACTTGACCTGGGGCACCTGAAAATCCCGGGTATGGATTTCGGGGCTGTAGAGGATAAAATCCAGCTGTCGCCGCGGGCATCGGCTCGGATGCGACGGCATGCCGCTATCATTGGCGCTTTTCAATCCGGTTGCGGCGATAAATTCCAACAGCTCGCGCTCGCCGCGCAGCGGGTTGAAGTCGCCGGCCACAACATAGGGCTTCGGCTCATTTTGAATGACCGAATACAGATCGCGCAGCTGCTGCTGGCGGTGGCGAAATTTCAGCGAGAGATGAACCAGAAAAAGTTTGATCTCATTCAACTCAAGTTCGATCACCAGTCGCTTGATGCCCTCGTTGAAGTAATGGTAGCGAATGGACTGGATTTCCTGATTGGTCAGAAAGGCGTTGCCTTGCTTGTTGAGAACCGGAATTTTCTGAATCAGGGAGTTCCGGGCATATTTTGACTGGTAGATATAGTAGTGCTGCATTTCACGGGCAATCGTGGCGGCCTGGTTGGATTTTCCCGATCGAAAAGACCCGCTGTCGACTTCGATCAGACCGGCGATGTCCGGCTCGACTTCCCTGATAAAGGCGGCGATCTGTTCCAGGTTGCGGCCGGTTTTTTTTAGATAGCCGGCGTAGGGAAGCGGCAGGTGAATCTTGCGGCCGATCCCGGCCCCGTAGCGGATGTTGTATAGCAGCAGTCTCATTTTGGGATGGACGTCCTTTTGCTGGCGGTTCCGTTAAATGCTAAATTCGAAGTAACATTCAATAATATAAAACCAGTGGTGTGCAAGTCAATTCCGCCGTTCAGCGCAACTGGAAACGCGGTGTTTCGATGTGGGTGCCACGGCAGCGCGGGCATTTGCCAGGGCGGGTGAAGTGTTTGCGGTCGCGAAAAACAAAGCCGCAGTCGAGACAGGCAAAGGGCAAGGTGGTGAGTTTTTTGCGGCGTGCGCCTGCCGTGCGTTCGATGTGGACCAAATGGTCGCAGACCTCCTCTTCGCGAATGCCCAGCACCCGGGAAAGCTCCCGAGCGCCCAAGGGCTCACCGGACAGGAGATCGATGAGTGTTTGACGAATGGTTTGCATCGCTCAAAACACTTATAGTATAATGGAAAAATCTGTTCAACTCCAACTGTTCGAGGCCTTGCATGGCATCATCGGCTCGGGATCCCATCGGGATCCTGCTGAACAAGGGGATCCGCATCCCCAACCCGGCCAGTGTCGAAATCGGTCCGGAGGTCGACCTCGCGCGTATCGCCGCGGAAGGCGTGGTGCTTCACACCGGCACCAAGATTTTCGGCCGCCGCACCCTGATCCTGCAAGGGGCCAGAATCGGCTACGAAAGCCCCGTCACCCTTGAAAACTGTCATGTCGGCCCCTCGGTTGATCTCAGGGGCGGTTTTTTCCGAGGGGCTGTTTTTCTGGAAAAAGCCGCTATGGGCCTGGGGGCGCACGTTCGCGAGGGCACGATCCTGGAAGAGGGCGCCAGCGGCGCCCACACGGTGGGGCTCAAACAGACCATCCTGTTTCCGTTCGTGACCCTTGGCAGCCTCATCAATTTCTGCGACTGTTTGATGTCGGGCGGCACCAGCCCCAAGGACCACAGCGAAGTGGGGAGCTCCTACATCCACTTCAACTATACCCCCAACCAGGATAAGGCAACCCCGTCACTTCTGGGGGACGTTCCCTCGGGGGTGATGCTCAACCAGCAGCCGATTTTTCTGGGAGGGCAGGGCGGTCTGGTGGGCCCCTGCCGATTGGCCTTTGGCACCATTGTCGCGGCCGGATGTGTTTACCGCAAGGATGTGCTTCAACCCGGGCTGCTGGTATTCGAGGGGGGGATAAAAGGTGGCAGCATCCCTTTTACCCCTGGACTTTACCGCGGGGTTCGCAGGATCGTCGCCAAAAACCTCACCTACCTGGCCAACCTGGCCGCTCTGAAGCAGTGGTATGTCCATGTCCGCGCCCAGTTTGTCTCACCGGATTTTCCGGAGCCGCTTCTGGAGGGCCTGCTGGCGGCAGTCGAGGCCGCCATCGACGAGCGGCTGCGCCAGTTCGAAGGTTTCTGCGCCAAATTGCCCGAATCGGCCCGCCGCTGGCGTGAAACCGCCCGGGAGGGCACCGCGGATGCACTGCTAAGAGAAAAAGCCGAGTTGATCGCCGGTTGGCCAGAGATGAAGGCTATCATGACGCAGCACAAAGACGATGCTGGCCCGGACAATCTGCGGGAAGCCTTTCTCGAACAAATCCAGGGATCGCTTCGCAGTGCCGGCAAAAACTATCTGACCGCCATCCAAGGGCTTGAACCCGCCGCTGCGGCGGCCGGCACCTGCTGGCTGCAGGCCGTTGTCGACCGTTTCAGCGCGGCTGCCCTGAAACCGTTGCCCGCGCTGACAACCGGCGATTAAAGGCCAGATGCGGCCTTGTCGTTTGCATAAACCGCCCGAATACGGCGCGCATCAACACCGGATTCTTTGAATGGGCATTCTATTCGGCACCGACGGCATCCGCGGGGTGGCCAACAGCTACCCGATGACCGCAGAAATGGCGCTAACCGTGGGACGGGCGCTTGCGACCCTGTTTGCGCGCCCGGATGGCGCCCCGTTTATAATCGGCCGGGACACACGCATCTCAGGGCACATGCTGACTCACGCGCTGGCGGCTGGGATCTGCTCAATGGGAGGCAACGTCGCCCTGGCGGGGGTGCTGCCCACACCGGGGGTGGCCCACCTCACAATCGCCGCAAAGGCGGCCGCCGGAATCGTCATTTCGGCCTCCCACAACCCTTTTCAGGACAACGGTATCAAAATCTTCACATCGGACGGGTACAAACTTTCGGATCAAACCGAGGCCGAGATCGAGGCCCTGGTGCTGGAAACCGACCTGGCTGCAAGGGCCGAAAAAGTGGAGGCTCCTGGCCGGGTTCGCGTATTGCCCGACGCCGGATTGCGTTATGTCAACTTTTTGATTGCGACCGCGCCCTCCGGCAATTTTCTGTCGGGCTACCGAATCGTTCTGGACTGCGCCAACGGTGCAACCTCTGATGTCGCACCGCGGCTTTTTAGGGCTCTGGGCGCCACGGTTACCGCGCTTTTTAATGAACCCGACGGCCGTAACATCAATGCCGGCTGCGGCTCCCAGGATCCGCAAACCCTGGCACGCCAGGTAGTGGCGCAAACTGCCGATATCGGGCTGGCCTTTGACGGTGACGGCGACCGTCTGGTCGCTGTCGATGAAAAAGGCGCGCCCCTCACCGGAGATCAGGTGCTGGCCGTCTGCGCCAAGGGGCTGCAGGCCGCGGGGCGTCTGAAGGGCCGTGGGGTGGTGTCGACGGTCATGAGCAACATGGGCCTCAAACAGGCGCTGGCGGAAATGGGGATCGTGCACCAGAGCGCCGCCGTGGGCGACCGCTATGTCCTGGAGAAGATGCTGGAATGCGGGGCGCTGATGGGAGGAGAAGACTCCGGTCACATGATCTTTCTTGAAAGTCACACCACCGGCGATGGCCTCCTGGCGGCACTGAAACTGCTGGCAACCGTCCAAACCGAAGCAAAGCACCTGTCGCAACTGCGCCGCGTCATGACCGTCTTTCCCCAGGTGACGATCAATGTGGCTATCACACACAAGCCTCCGATCGAAACCGAGCCGGCAATTTCCGATGCGATCCGCGCGGCTGAACACGCGTTGAACGGCAGGGGCAGGGTATTGGTGCGCTATTCGGGCACCCAGGCACTCTGCCGGGTGATGGTGGAGGCGCCAACCCGGGAGGAAACCGAACGCCACTGCCGACATATCGCCGATGTGGTTCGCAGCCGGCTGGGCTCCTGAAGACCGCCTCTTTTTAACAAAAACACCCTCCGGAAGTTACTCGCGGAGGGTGTTGGGGAGATGATCGAAAAAGGTGGCGAGCGCCTTTACGGTCTGCCTAGTCTCGGCTGCCGCCAAAGATGTGCAACAACATGATGAAGAGGTTGATAAAGTCCAGATAAAGGGAAAGGGCGCCCATGATGGCCCCTTTGCGGATTACGCCGGCGTCGAGTCCGGCGGGCTGAGAAAGCGCCATGTTTTTGAGTTTTTGGGTGTCATAAGCTGTCAGTCCGACAAATACCAGCACTCCGATGTAGCTGATGATGGTTTGCAGGCCATAGCTCTTGAAAAACATATTGGCCAGGCTCGCAATGATGATGCCGATCAACCCCATCACCATGAAATTGCCCATCGAGGTCAAATCCCGGCGGGTGATCCAGCCGTAGACGCTGCAGGCCAGAAAAGTGGCCGCGCAGATGAAGAAGACCGACACGATGGACGTTTTGGCGTAGACCAGAAAGATCGAGGAGAGGGTCACACCGTTGAGGGCGGAGTAAATCACAAAAACCGCCGTCGCGGTGGACGCCTCCATCTTGTGAACCCGTGAGGCCAAGGTGAACACCAGCCCCAGTTGGGCGATCACCAACACGATCAGCACCATCGGGTTGCCAAAGACCACCCGCAGGATGGCTTCGCTGGTGGAAACGTAGTAAGCCACGAACCCGGTCAGGGCGAGGCCGGCCGCCATCCAGTTGTAAACGCTGCGGACAAACGCATTGACCTGGACTTGGGTCTGGGTGCGATCAAGTGGGAGCGACTGCATTCTTACCTCCTTAATTTATTGGTATAGTGGCTGAATCCAAGACAAATATAACACAATACCGGGGGTTTGCAAGCGCAATCGGCACCATTCGATCCGATAACGCTCCAAAAATGCGGCTGCCAAACGAGGCATGAAACCCGAAGAACTATATCAGCACTTGAAGGATCTCGCCGAAAAGCTCGGCATCAGTGTCCGGGAGCAAAACCTTCGGCATTCGGGCCTGCGGGTGCGCAGCGGCTTTTGCAAGGTCAAAGGCCGCCCGGTGTACATCATGAGCAAGCACTTGAACGTCCAGCGCAAAAATGAAAAGCTGGCGGGGTGCCTGAACCGATTTCCCCATGAGGGGCTCTACCTGATGCCGGCAGTTCGGGAGTTTCTTCAGCGCCATGGCCGAGGGCGGGCGGCCCCGGTCCAAAAACAGATGGGGTAAGCGGGAAACCACCGGTCTGATTGATGTCGGCTAAAAGTTTACATAATATATCTTATCAGATGTTTTTATTTTACTCGGTGCAACCGGTACAAAAGGATTGAATGCCCCCTTAAACTGTGCTAGAAATTCCAACATTTCGGTCATCCGCACGCCGCCGGAACCTATTTACAGGTCATCTTTCCACCCGCAGTCGATCAGCCGTCTGATCGACCGGAAACACCCCAGGTCACCGTGAAGGACGTTCAAGCCGAAACTGCCAGCCAGATCTATACGGTCTCCCGACTTACCGCCGAGATTAAAACCCTTCTGGAAGATCATTATCCCTTCATTTGGGTTTCCGGCGAAGTCACCAATTTTGTGCGGGCCGGTTCAGGGCATTTTTATTTTGCGCTTAAGGATGACAAGGCGCAGATCAAGGCGGTCATGTTTCGGGGCCAGACCCGCGGTGTCAAATTTCTGCCTGAAAACGGCATGCATCTCAACGGTCTGGGGCGCATCAGCGTATATGAACCCCGGGGCGTGTATCAGATCATTTTTGAGTTTCTGGAACCCCAGGGCGTCGGTGCGCTTCAGGTTGCTTTCGAGCAGCTCAAACAGCGGTTGGCCGCCGAAGGCCTCTTCGAGCGCGAGCATAAAAAACCCCTGCCGGCCGTCCCTCGCTGCGTTGCACTGATCACATCGCCCACCGGCGCCGCACTCCAGGACCTGCTCCAGATCATGGGGCGCCGTTTTCCCAATCTCCAGATCGATATTCTGCCGGTGCGGGTTCAGGGACAAGGGGCCGCAGATGAAATCGCCGCCGCCCTGGCCTTGGCCAATGGGCGTTCAACCGCAGATGTGATCATCGTGGCCCGCGGGGGCGGCTCGCTGGAGGACCTGAGCGCCTTCAACACCGAAGCCGTGGCGCGGGCCATTTTCGCCTCCCGAATCCCCGTTGTTTCCGCGGTGGGCCACGAAACGGATTTTACCATTGCCGACTTTGTCGCCGACTTGCGTGCGCCGACCCCTTCGGCCGCGGCCGAACTGGTGGTGCCGCTGAAATCCGAGCTGAGCGCCCGCTGCCGGAGTTTGAACGCCGCCCTGACCCAAGCCATGCTGCGCGTTCTCAGCGGGCACCGCATAACCCTGCGGCAGACGCGGCGGGCCCTGGTCGACCCTCGCAAAAAACTCCAAGACCTGCGGCTACGGCTCGACGATCAGGTCGGTCGTTTGCACCGTTCGGTCACCCGCGACCTCCAGATGCGCCGCGAACGCCTGGTCTGGCGGGTTAAGAAATTGTACGACCATTCTCCGGCCGAAACCATCCGACGCTATAAAGCAACCATTGAAGTAATAACTTCTAAAATTATAATTTTGTTTCAAAAAAAGATGATAATCGAAAAATCCCGACTGGATGGTGCAGCCGGAAAATTGAGTGCCCTGGGCCCCCCGGCAGTGTTGGCGCGCGGCTACAGCATCACCCGCACCCTTGCCGACGGCAAGGTGGTTCGGGACAACCGCCAGGTCGACATCGGCCAAGTTCTTCGGGTGATCGTCGCAAAGGGAAGTTTAACCTGTAAAATCGAGGACAGAAGCGATCATGGCCTCCCCCAACTTTGAGAAAGCCCTGCAGCAGCTCGAGGAGATCGTCCATGAACTGGAATCCGGCGATCTGCCCCTTGAGAAAGCCTTGAAAAAATTTGAAGACGGCGTCCGGCTCTCCAAGCTGTGCGCCGATAAGCTCGATGAAACCGAGAAGCGGGTCATCCTGCTGATGCAGGATTCCGCCGGCAATCCGACCGAAGCGCCCTTCCCGGAAAATAGCGACCAGAGCGATGTTTGAGCTGCCGCTCTATCTCGACCTGCGACGGCGTCAGGTCGATGCCGCCCTGGCGCGCATATTCGAGGGACTCGGTGACCCCGGCCGTCTGATCGACGCCATGCGCTATTCGCTTGCGGCCGGCGGCAAACGCATTCGCCCGGTGCTTTGCATGGCGGCCTGCGAAGCCATCGGGGGGAAACCTGAAGCGGTCCTTGAGCCGGCCTGCGCCCTGGAGCTGATTCATACCTACTCGCTGATCCACGATGATCTTCCGGCCATGGACGACGACGCCCTGCGCCGGGGCCAGCCGACCTGCCACGTGGCCTTCGACGAAGCCACCGCCATTCTCGCGGGAGACGCCCTGCTGACCCTCGCCTTCCAGGTCTTGGCCCAACCCAGTGACGACAACCAGCCGGCACCTGAAAAACGGACCGCCGCGATTGCCCGTATCGCCCGCGCCGCCGGCTGTCGGGGAATGATCGAAGGCCAGATGCGCGATATCGCCGCCGAGGGCCGCCCCCTGGCACTGGACCGCCTGGCCGAGCTGCACGGCCTCAAAACCGGCGCACTGATCACGGCCGCCGTCGGCAGCGGGGCCCTGTGGGGCGGAGGCGATGAAGACCAGCTGCGCGCTTTGGAAGACTATGGTGCCAAAATCGGACTGGCCTTTCAGGTGACCGATGACAATCTCAACGTCGAAGGGGACCCTGCGGAGCTTGGAAAAGCGGTCGGAACCGATGCCGCCCGCAGCAAAACCACCTATCCCTCCCTCCTGGGTCTGGAGCGTTCCAAGACCCTGGCGCGGGATCTGGTAGCGGAAGGCTTGCAGACCATCGCCGGATTTGATACGAAAGCAGACCCGCTTCGGGCGATCGCCCGATACATCGTCACCCGGCGACGGTAGCCCCGGGTATGGAGGAGATGGAACTGTCTTGTGTTTATTGACCCGCATCGACTCACCGGATGATCTGAAAACCTTGAGCCGCAAGCAGCTGCCGATCCTGGCGGCCGAAATCCGGCAACAGATCGTCGAGGTCGTATCCCATACCGGCGGTCATCTGGCACCCAGCCTGGGCGCGGTTGAGCTGGCGATCGCGATTCATTACGTCTTTGACACGCCGGTGGACAAACTCATCTGGGATGTGGGACATCAGGCCTATGCCCACAAACTGCTGACCGGCCGCCGCGACCGCTTTTCAACCCTGCGCCAGTTCGGGGGCCTGTGCGGTTTTACGCGCCGCTCGGAAAGCCCCTTCGACGCCTTTTCCGCAGGCCACAGCAGCACATCGATTTCCGCCGGTCTGGGAATGTCGTGCGCCAAACGCCTCAAAAACGACCCCGCCAAGGTGATCGCGGTCATCGGCGACGGCTCCATGACCGCCGGAATTGCCTATGAAGGCCTGAACCAAGCCGGAGACATTCACAAGGACCTGATCGTCATCCTCAACGACAACGACATGTCCATTTCCCGCAACGTCGGCGCCCTCTCCTCTTTTCTCAGCCGCACCTTCTCGGCCAAGTACCTCCAGGATCTGCGCAAGGAGTTTGGGGAGTTTCTCAAATCGCTTCCCAAGATCGGCGATGACGTCTACCAGATTGCCAAACGCTCCGAGGAGTCCTTTAAAACCTTCATCACCCCCGGGATGCTGTTCGAGGCCTTCGGCTTCACCTACTTCGGCCCCATCAACGGTCACAACCTCAATCACCTGATCGACATTCTATACAACGTCAAGGCGTTGCAGGAGCCTGTGCTGCTGCACGTGACCACCAAAAAAGGCAAGGGTTACCCGCCCGCCGAGGAGAACCCGGTCTATTTCCACGGCTGCGGGTGCTTCGAAGTCAACACCGGCAACTGCGTTCAGCACTCCTGCAGCGCACCCACCTATACCCAGGTCTTCGGCCAGAGCCTCGTGGAACTGGCCGCCAAAAACCCCGCTATTGTCGCGGTTACCGCCGCCATGCCAGAGGGAACCGGTTTGCATCAGTTTTCGGAACTCTTCCCCGAGCGTTTTTTTGATGTGGGCATTGCCGAGCAGCATGGCGTCACGTTCGCGGCGGGGCTGGCCGCGGAGGGGATGAGGCCGGTGGTGGCGATTTACTCGACGTTCCTGCAGCGGGCCTATGACCAGATTCTGCACGATGTCTGCCTTGATTCGCTGCCGGTGGTTTTTGCCCTGGACCGCGGCGGCATCGTCGGGGAAGACGGCGCCACCCACCACGGCTTGTTCGATCTATCCTTCCTGCGCAGCCTGCCCAACATGGTGGTCATGGCCCCCAAGGACGAAAACGAACTGCGCCGAATGCTGGTCACCGCCCTGGCCCACAACGGCCCGGTGGCCTTCCGCTATCCCCGGGGAATCGGCGTGGGCGTTACAGTGGAGAAAGACGACACCCCGCTTGCGATCGGCAAGGGGGAAGTCCTTGCACCGGGCGACGACCTTCTGCTGCTGGCCATCGGCCAGGGCGTACAGGAATCCCTTGAGGCGCGCGCCCGGCTGGCAAAAGACGGCATCGCGGCAACGGTGGTCAACTGCCGCTTTGTCAAACCCCTTGACATCGATTTGATTTCCGATCTGGCGGCAAAAATCCCCAGGATTGTCACCGTCGAGGAAAACGTGCGCCAGGGCGGTTTCGGCAGCGCCGTGCTGGAGGCCCTCTCCGACCGCGGACTGACCGGTTTTGCGCTCCGGCGGATAGGCGTGGGGGATACCTTCGTGGAGCACGGGCCGCAGAACATTCTGCGCGCGCGCTGCGGGGTGGATGCCGCCGCCATTGTTGCGACGGCCCACAAACTGCTCGAAGGCACCCGTCCGCCCCGAAATGACCTCGACTAAAAAACGGGCCGATCTCCTGATAGTGGCGCGCGGGCTTGCCCCCACGCGGCAGCGCGCCCGGGCGCTGATCATCGCGGGCAGAGTCCTGGCCGATGGCTTTCCGGTAACCAAACCCGGTTCCCTGTTGGCGGAGCCCGTGGTCCTGAAGCTCAAGGGCGAGGCGCTGGCCTACGTCAGCCGGGGCGGCCTGAAACTGGAAGCCGCCCTGGAAGCCCTTGACCTGAAGGTTGCCGGCAAGTGCTGTCTGGATGTCGGCGCCTCCACCGGCGGCTTTACCGACTGCCTGCTGCAGCGGGGGGCCCGCAGGGTCTATGCTGTGGATGTGGGCTACGGCCAACTCGCATGGAAACTGCGCGGCGATCCGCGGGTGGTCGTCATCGAACGCAACAACATTCGCTACCTGCCACCCGACCGCATTCCGGAGGCGGTGGATCTTGTCACGATCGACACCTCCTTTATCTCCCTTCAGATCGTCGTTCCTGCTGCACTGCCGTTTCTGCGCAGCCAGGGAGACATATTGGCCCTGATCAAACCCCAATTTGAAGTCGGCAAGGGGCGGGTCGGCAAGGGCGGGGTGGTCCGTGAAGGCGCCCTGCATCAGGAGGTGATTGCGCGCCTCACCCGCTTTTTCGAGGGCCTGGGTCTCACCGCAACCGCCGTCATCCCCTCACCGATCCTCGGTCCCAAGGGCAACCAGGAGTTTATCATCCACCTGGTGGCACCGTGAGACAGTCGCCGCAACGGACCCGCAAAAGCCCCCTATTCCCGCAGTATTAAGGGAAAAGTTGGGGTTGATTTTTTCAGGTCAACCGGATAGAAAATGTCGAATTGGGTCTAACCCGGCCTTTTCCAACCAAAATTTCGGAAGCAGAGAGGAGCTTAGATGAGTGAGATGGTGGACAAACTACGAAACGTTGCGCTTGTGGGCCACAGCGGTTCCGGAAAAACCTCGCTTGCCGAAGTGATGCTTTTCAAAAGCGGGGTCATCAACCGCCTGGGGCGGGTGGAAGACGGCAATACCGCAATGGACTTCGAACCCGAGGAGTTGAAACGCGGTTCGAGCATCAGCAGCGGATTTCATTCATACCCCTGGAAAAAGCACACCGTATGCCTGATCGACACGCCGGGCGACATGAACTTCTTCACCGACACCAAATTTTGCCTTCAGGGGGCGGACGCCGCCCTGGTGGTGATCGACGCCGTCGACGGGGTCAAGGTTCAAGGCGAACAGGCCTGGGAACTGGCGCGCCACTTCAGCATGCCCGTGGCCATTTTTGTCAACAAACTCGACCGGGAGCGGGCCGATTTTGACCGCTCGCTCGACGATGCCCACAAAAGCTTCGAAGACCCCAAACCCGTCATCATCCAGCTGCCCATCGGTTCCGAAGCCGATTTCCGGGGAGTGGTCGATCTCATCGGCATGAAGGCCTACCACTACGACGAATACGGCAAGGCCACGGCCGGCGACATTCCTGCAGATATGCAGGATCAGGTGGATACGGAACGGGAGGCCCTGATTGAAAACGTCGCCGAAGCCGACGACGAACTGATCGAACGCTACCTTGAGGGTGAAGCCATCTCCGACGAGGACATTCGCGCGGCCCTCCACAAGGGCCTGATCACCCGCACCTTCAGCCCGGTGCTGTGCGGCTCCGCCACCCGCAGCATCGGCATCGACCTGTTGATGGATTTCATCGCCGCCAGCATGCCGTCTCCTCAAGCCCGCGGGCCCCGGAAGGGCATCGATCCCGCCAGCGGTCAGAGCGTGGAGCGCACGCCGGACCCGGATGCGCCCTTTTCGGGGTTCGTTTTCAAAACCATCGCCGACCCCTACGCCGGGCGTCTTTCAGATCGG
>JAABRJ010000305.1 GCA_011390985.1 Desulfobacteraceae bacterium | reverse complement strand
GCGCAGAAAGTGCTGGGCCAAGAGCAGGATGTCCTCGGCCCGCTCCCGCAGGCTGGGCAGTTGCAGCGGCACCACGTTCAGCCGGAAATAGAGGTCCTCCCGGAACGCGCCCCGGGCGACGGCGGCTTTCAGGTCGATATTGGTGGCCGCCACGACCCGGACATCCAGGGTCAGGGGGCGGCTGCCGCCGATGCGCTCGATGGTGCCCTCCTGCAGGCAGCGCAGCAGCTTGACCTGCATCGCCAGGGGCAGCTCGCCGATTTCGTCCAGAAAGACCGTGCCGCCGTCGGCCTGCTCGAACTTGCCGATCTTGCGGCCGACCGCGCCGGTGAAGGCGCCTTTTTCGTGGCCGAAGAGTTCGCTCTCCAGCAGGTTTTCGGGGATCGCGCCGCAGTTGATGATCACCAGCGGCTTTGCGGCGCGCGGGCTGAGGTCGTGGAGGGCGTGGGCGACCATCTCCTTGCCGGTGCCGGACTCGCCCGTGACCAGCACGGGGTAGTCGCTGGCGCTCACCTTGCGGATCAGCTTAAATAGGGTCTGCATCACCGGCGAGACGCCCAGCATGCCGCACAGTGCGCCGCAGCGGTCCGTCTGCTGGCGCAGTTCGCGGTTGGCCGCCTCCAGCGCCTGCAGCCGGAAGGTGCGGCTCAGGATGACCTCCAGGATCTTGAGGTCGATCGGTTTCTCGCAGAAGTCAACGGCCCCCAGGGCCACGGCTTTTAGCGCGGTCTCCTGCTCGCTGTTGCCGGTGATGACCACGGGGGGCCAGGGCGGGGAGCTCTTCCAGGAGCGTGAGGCCTTCCCGGGGGCTGTCGGGGTGCGGGGGCAGGCCGAGATCCAGCGTCGCGACCGCAAAGGCCCCCGCGGCCAACAGCTTGCGCGCCGTGTGGGCCTCGCCGGCGACGGCGATGTCGTAAACCTGGCCCAGGGCCCATTTGAGTTGCTTGGCCACCGACGGTTCGTCTTCGATGATCAACAGTCGGTCTTTTTTCACGCCATTCCCCCCGAAAAAACGCTTCGTGACCGTTTGTATTCAAAATACCGCCCGCCTGTCAATGTTTCTCATGCCGCCGGGGGGCCGGCAGACCGCCTGCGGCACCCCTGAAAAAAACCTTGACAATTAAAGCGGTGTTTTTTAGTATTCCGAAACTGACTGAGTACTCAGTTAGGAATTAAACCGTTTTGGAGCCTTATGAACAAGAAAGATGCCATTTTGGAGGCCGCCAACCTCCTCTTTGCCCGCAAGGGGTTCAAGGACACGTCCATGGCCGAGGTGTCCAAGCTCACCGGGGCCGCCGAAGGCACCATTTTCTACCATTTCAAGACCAAGGAGGGCATTTTTCTCTCCATCCTGGAGAAGGTCAAAGAAGACATCACCGCCGAGTTTACCGCCTATCGCCAGGCGCGTGAATTCCGCAACGGGCTTGAGATGATGGAGGGCGCGATCGGCTTTTACCTCCACCAGGTGAGCCAGATGGAAGACCGCTTTCTGATTCTCTACCGCCACTACCCCTACGAGCTGGCCCGCACCAACCCCCGCTGCCGCGACAACCTGATCGCTATCTACGAGTGTCTGCTGGACATTTTCGAAGAGGCGATCGTCGCCGGCCAGCAGGACGGCTCGATCCGCCCCGGCCCGTCGCGCAAAACCGCGATGCTCGTCTTCGCCATGCTGGACGGTCTGGTGCGGCTTAAGATATACAATCTCTACGATGCCGCGAGCCTCTATGGCGAGCTTTTGACGGTCTGTCAGCGGATTTTAAAAAACCCCTAAAACAGGAGCCGGATCGGGTGATGCTGCTAAAATTGTTTCCCTTCATCGCATGGTTCAAGAGTTACGGGACGGATGACCTGCGGCGCGACGCCATTGCGGGGCTCACGGTCGCGCTGGTCCTGATCCCCCAGTCGATGGCCTACGCCCAGCTGGCGGGATTGCCGCCCTACTTCGGGCTTTACGCCTCCTTCCTGCCGCCGATGGTGGCGGCGCTTTTCGGCTCCAGCCGGCAGCTGGCCACCGGGCCGGTGGCGGTGGTATCGCTGATGACCGCCGCCTCGCTGGAGCCGCTGGCCACCGCCGGCAGCAGCGGCTATATCGCCTATGCGATCCTGCTGGCGCTGATGGTCGGCGTTTTTCAACTTTCGCTGGGCGTGCTGCGCCTCGGGCTGGTGGTCAACTTCCTGTCCCACCCGGTGGTCAACGGCTTTACCAATGCCGCCGCCCTGATCATCGCCACCTCGCAGCTCTCGAAAATCTTCGGCGTTTACGTGGACAAGGGCGAGCACCACTACGAGACCATCATCGCGGTCTGCAAGGCGGCCATGCACTATACCCACTGGCCGACCTTCCTGATGGGGGCCCTGGCCTTTGCCATCATGTACGGGCTCAAACGTTTTGTGCCCCGCTTTCCCAATGTCCTGGCGGCGGTTGTGGTGACCACCCTGATATCCTGGGGGACGGGATTCCAGCACGATGCGCGGGTGGACCTGAATGCCATCGCCGCCCCCAAGGTGCACGAACTCGTCAAGAGCTTCAATGCCGCTGTCAATGAGATCCCCCGCCTGGCGGAGGCGCGCACCGCGGCGAACGCGGTCCTCAACCGGGCGCGCGAGGAAGAAGATACCATGGCAATCCTCAACGCCGAGCACGATGCCAGTCTGATCACCCTCAAGATCGAGCGCCTGAACCACGAAGCGGGCGTGATCCGCGAGCTTCTGCAGGACCTTCAGCTGGCGGGGATTGAAAAGCCCGACGGCACGCGGCAGTTTTTCCCCTGGGGTGAGGTGCCTGCCGGGATAGCGGCCGACGGGCGTATCTGGCGGATGAGGGTCGGCAATAAACCGCTTGCGGCCGATGCGCTGCCGCTGATGGGCGGAGGCGAGGTGGTGGGGGTCGTGCCCCGCGGGGTTCCCTCCCTGTCCCTGCCCGAGATCAATTTCGGTGTGTTGCTGCGCATTTTTCCCTATGCGGCGATCATTTCCCTGCTCGGGTTCATGGAGGCGATCTCCATCGCCAAGGCCATGGCCAGTAAGACCGGCCAGCGTCTGGACCCCAACCAGGAGCTGATCGGCCAGGGGTTGGCCAATATCCTGGGGGCCATGGGCAAAAGCTACCCCACCTCCGGGTCCTTTTCGCGCTCGGCGGTCAACCTGCAGGCCGGGGCTGTCAGCGGCCTCTCGAGCGTCTTCACCAGCCTGACGGTGGTCGTCGTGCTGCTCTTTTTTACGCCCCTGCTCTACCATCTGCCCCAGTCGGTCCTGGCCGCCGTCATCATGATGGCCGTCATCGGCCTGGTCAACGTTTCCGGCTTCGTGCACGCCTGGGAGGCCCAGTGGTACGACGGGGCCATTTCGATCACGACCTTTATTTTTACCCTGGTCTTTGCCCCGC
>JAABRJ010000304.1 GCA_011390985.1 Desulfobacteraceae bacterium | reverse complement strand
AGCACCAGGGCCGAGGGTTCGTCGATGGCCGCGTCCCTGAGCCGGGCGGTGGCGTACTGGTGGGCGCAGCAGCTGCGCACCGAGAAATCTCGCCGGGCGACGACGCATTCGGCCATCGTGGCGGCGCAGGGCGCGTCCGGCCCGTTGACAAAAAAGCGCGGCTCCTCGGTGGGCTTCGAGAGCAGCCCCACCGGTTTGTCGAGAAAATTGCAGGTCGCCGGCCGCAGCGCGTCCAGCCGCGCCCGCAGCACCTGCATTTCCTCAAAGGTGTAGCGCGGCCGGCCCTTGTCGCTGCGCCGGCGGCTGGGCCGGATGGTGGGCGCCCGGTAAATTTTGGCGGTGATCAGCGGGTTGACCAGCAGGTGCGCGGTGCGGTTGACGATTTCCAGGTAAATACGGATGCCGCGGGTTTTGATGGGATCCAGGATCGTGGCGGGCAGGTGGCCGCCCAGTTCAAAGCCGCTTTGCAGCACCACGTAGTGCTCGTTGAGGTACATGGAGCAGGTGGTGATGACCCCCTCGCCGGCCGGGATTTTGAGGGCCCTCACCGGCCGCCGGACCTGGTGGCGGCCGAGGATTTCGCGGCCGTTGTCCTTGATCAGGATGCGCCCCAGGACCTCCCGGCCGATGGGCGCTTTCAGCTCGCAGACCACGCGGTGGGGGGCGATCACGATGCTGCCGTCGCTGGAAATCGAGGCCGATGCCGGCAGTTTCAGCGCCGATTCCTCGATCGCCGCCAGCACCTGGTCGGAGGTCATCAGGGCGTCGGCGTCGCAGTAGACCAGGCGGCCGACCGGCAGGCCGGCCGTAAAAAAATCGCGCAGCAGGTCAAGGCCCGGGTAGCCGGCTATCACCTGGGTGGCGGTCAGATCCAGGACGGCCGTGCGCCCGTCTAAGCAGTCCGGGGTGAGCGGTGGGCACTTGATCTGAACTCCCAGCCGGGCGATGCGTGAGCGCTCGCTGTAGATGATGTCGCGGGGCTGATGCCGGATGCACTCGATCAGACGATCCGAGAGGCTGAAGGTTGCCTGGAAGCGGATCTGCCGGCCGTTTGACTCCGAAACCCGCGTGATCAGGCCGTCGGGGGTCTGCAGCAAACCGCGAAAAAGTTGGGGGGTGGCTTCAGGTGTGATCATGGGCTCGTTTCTGTAAGGGGTCTCCGGGAAAAATATCCAACGCCAGCCGGCAGGGCGCAGGCTTCAGGGCCCCGGGGCGCGAACGGGCGGCTACCTGGCGCCGGCCCCGAAACAGCTGCTGGCCTCCTGCCAGCGACCGGCTTTGACCCACCCGTATTTTTCCCTGAAGAGCGTGTCGCTCAGGTGGTAGCGGCCGGTCCGGCTGCGGTCGAGAAAGCGGCTAAAGTCTCCGGGGCCGCCGTTGTACATGGCATATACGAGGCCGGCGAGGCGATCGTCGGCCAGCTTTGCGGCCCGGGCCCGGTTTTGCGGGTGGCCCTCGATGTATTTCGCGATGTACAGGTCCAGCACCTCGCAGCCGGCCAGCGCGTTGTAGCGGATATTCCAGCGCAGCTGGTTGAGGTCGTAGATGCCGCGCCAGACCCGTTCGTTGATCTGCATCAGCCCCACCGAGGAGCCGTTGTAGGAGCGCAGATAGACGAGCTTGTCGTCTTTGACGTGATACTGCCGGAAACAGCTTTCCTGCCAGGCCGTCGCCACCGTCAGGCGCGGGAAAAACTGGGCGTTGCGCAGGTCGCTTTTGCGCTTGGTGATGGTTTTGGCGGCCGCCGCGCCCAGCAGCTTGCGAACGCGCGCGAGCAGCCGGTCGGCGGGGGTGTGGGGCGCCGTCCAGCTCCTGATCTCAGCCAGGCTGTCGCGCCTGGGTGCCGCCGCCGCCCAGGCCGGCCGGCAGAAAAACAGGCTGACCGGCCCCGGCTGAGCGGGCGAATCGCCGGCCGGGATCTCCGGCAGCCATTCGGGCTCCGGCACATCCCCGTCAAACAGCGGCCCGCTGGCGGCATCCACCGGCGGCCCAAGTCCCAGCACCTCCCGCAGCTTCGGATCGATCGCGTCGCGATCCGCCGCCTGCGCGTCGAACTCGGCGCCCAGCAGGCGCACCAGACGAATCAGGCCCGCACGGCTGATGTCGATCCCCAGCGTCGGGCCGATCTGATCGAGGGCCGCCAGCGCATCAGACGCCGTAAAGAAGGCCAGATAGCCGAGCAGCGCGGAGGACGGCCCCGCATCCAGGCAGCGTCTGAAAACCGCGGAAAGCTGCTGCCAGGCCTGGACGAACTGGGTGCGCACGAAATCTCCCGACAGGGATTTTTCGGCCAGCCCCAGGATGAAGGCATGGCGGGTGGTCAGCAGGGTGTCCAGCAGCACCTGGCGCTCGGCGTCCGACAGCTCCCGCCCTGCCAGCCCCGAGAGGATCTGCGCGAGATAAGCGTCCCAGACCTCCCAACTCGCTGTGAACTCCGCCAGCTCCGTCTCCGTGAGCGCCTGGGGGCCGCCGTCGGCGGGTTCCTCAAGGCGTCCGTCGGCTGCTTCCTGGACCTCGCCGGACAGGGTGATGCGAACGGCGGCCGCATCGGCCGTCACCCCCGCCGCCCGCAGGCTGGCGGCCATGGCCTGGGCGCGGGGCTGATCGGCCGTCGGGAACAGCTCTGCCAGAAAGGCCTTGAGCTCGGCCACCGGGGGCGCCAGATCGATCCGAACTTCCGCCAGGTAGTCGTACACGTGGGTTTGGACCAGGTCCCAGAGGAGGCCGACCACCTTGGCCGGCTGACGCTGTCGATCCAGTACCTCCGAATCCACGGTCTCGAAGGAAAGCGTCCAGCCGGCGGGGTCCAGCCGCGGCCGCTGGCGCAGCACCAGGATCCCCTCCCACTTGACCGGTGCCAGGCAGGTGTCTCCCAGCGCGGCCCCCAGCAAAACCGACACCTGGAATTCAGACCGGATCAGCCCGTTTTCACCGCTGTAAGCCGGCCGGGAGACAACGATCCTGCGGCACCCGCGGCTTTCATCGAGCACCACGACGGCTTGATCCGGGCCGCTGAAAGCCGTGGCGGCCACCAGGGCCTGCAGGAGGGGGTAGTCGATGGTCAGCGGCAAGTCCACCGGCTTCGCCTGGGCGTCGAGCGGCAGCACCCCCCAGGAAACAAGCAGGGCGATCAGAAACCAGGACAGGCGGCGTTTTGGCGACATGGACTGCGGCTCCTGGGTGAAAGGGCCTGATGACGGGGGCCGGCGAAGGCACGCCGTTTAGGGGAGACCTAGCAGAAAGCGGCGGGGTTTGCAATGCCGATGTCGGTTGACGGCGATGCCGGCCGCCGCACCACCGCGATGCGCCAGGTGCCTTCCTTCAAAGGCCGGGCGGTGATCGACACGTCCAGGAACTGGCCGATGACGGCCATGTTGGTGCGGGTGTGGCCCGAG
>JAABRJ010000303.1 GCA_011390985.1 Desulfobacteraceae bacterium | reverse complement strand
CGAAAGGGTTTCCGCAGCCTGGTTGCGTCGCTCGGCCAGCCGGGGGAAAAGGGCGTAAACCCGCTCGAGGTTGCGGTGGCGATTTTCCTTGGCGCGTTTGAGATAGGAGCCGACGATCAGGTTTTCCTCGACGTTCATCTTGGGAAAGAGCTGCCGGCCTTCGGGCACCAGGGTAATGCCCAGGTTGGCGGTTTCATGCACCAGCAGCTCGCTGGTGGTGCGGCCCTCGTAGGTGATCTTGCCGGAGGCGGCGGTCAACAGGCCGCAGATGGCCTTGAGGGTGGTGGTCTTGCCGGCGCCGTTGGCCCCCAGCAGGGCCACCAGCTGTCCGGATTGAACGCTGAAGGAAACGTTCCAGAGGGCCTGGGTGTCGCCGTAGAACACCGACAGTTCTTCAACGGTTAGGGCTTGCATGCCGCCTCCTCTCCCAGGTAGGCCTTTACCACCTCGGGGTTTCGGGTCACTTCCGCAGGTTTCCCCATGGCGATCTTGCGGCCGAAGTTCAGAACCAGGATGCTGTCGCTGATGTTCATGATCACCCGCATGATGTGTTCCACGACCAGGATGCTGATGCCGCTGTCGCGCAGCTGCAGGATCAGTTTGATGGTCTGGTCGGCTTCGGTGGGGTTCAGCCCCGCCACCACTTCATCCAGCAGCAACAGCTGCGGTTCCAGCGCCAGGGCCTTGCTGATTTCGAGCCGCTTGCGGCCCGCCAGGGTCAGGCTCGCGGCCGAAAGGCCGGCCCGGCCGGCCAGACCGGTGCTTTCCAGAATCTGCCAGGCATGCCGTTCGGCATCGGCCCGTTTGGGGTGCCGCGCAAAGGCGGCGATGACGACGTTTTCAAGTACCGTCAGCCCGGGGAAGGGTTTGACCACCTGGAAGGTCCGTCCGATGCCCAGACGGGCCAGTTCGTAAGGGCGGCGGCCGGTGATGTCCCGGCCGTTGAAGGCGATTCGCCCGCGCGTGGGGGGATGGTAGCCGCTGATCAGGTTGAAAATAGTGGTTTTGCCCGCGCCGTTGGGGCCGATCAGGCCGATGATTTCCCCCTGCTGGATTTGGAAAGAGACCTCCTCGACGGCATGCAGGCCGCCAAAGGTTTTGGTCAGGTCTTCGACACTGAGAAGCGGCTTGGTCATGTCTCTTTTTCTCCGCTGCCTTGGGGCTGGTCGACGCTCAAGGCCTTTCGCAGGATGCGACGGCCACCCGTGTAGCCGGTAATGGTCCCCCACAGCCCGTTGGGCAGAAACACCACTGTGAGGGCGATGACCCCCCCCAGGATGATAAGATAGAGCACCTGATAGTCGGCCAGATAGGCCCAGAAATAGGTCTTGAAGGCGAAGATCAGGACGGCGCCGATCAGCGGGCCGATCAGGGTCCCGAGCCCGCCGAAGACCGCCATCACCATGGCCTGGTCGGTGATGATGTCCGCCAATACCGAGGCCGGATCGATAAAGGTGATCCAGTAGGCGTAGATTCCGCCCAGAACCCCGGCGGGGATCGCCGAAAGGATAAAGGCCTGCATCTTGATGGTGGTGGGGTTGATCCCCAGGGCCATGGCGCCCAGTTCATCCTCGCGAATGGCTTTGACCTTGAGCCCGAAGGGCGCCTTTTCCAAAAGAAACCACAGCAGGGCAAAGGTGGCGGTCACCAGGGTGAGCATCAGGTAGAAGAAGAACTGCGGGTGCAAAAAGGGCGGCAGCCGCATCCCGTCCGGTCCGCCGGTGATGTCGAGCACCAGCGCCATCTGCTGCACCGCCAGGGCCAGGGCCCACGTGGCGATGGCAAAATAGGCCCCTTTGAGGCGCAGGGTGGGCAGGCCGGCGATCAGGGCCGCTGCCCCGGCCACCAGCCCGGCCACCGGCAGGGTGGCGGCGAAAGGCCAGCCCGAGCGCATCATCAGGATGGCGGTTACGTAGGCGCCTATGCCGAAAAAGGCGCCGTGCCCGAAATTGAGATAACCGGTGTAGCCGGCCATGACGTCCCAGGTGATGGCCAGCCCGACCCACATGAAAACCTCGGTTACGATCCGCAGAAAAAAAGGGTCGGGAAAGAATTTCGGCAGCAGCAGCAGGCCCGCTATCGATATGCCGATCCAGAGCAAATTGCGCCAGCGCATCGTCACACTCCTTTCCCGAAAAGTCCTTTAGGCGACACCAACAGCACGGCATACAGAATTCCGAAGACCGCCAGCAGGGTCCAGCCCGGGTTGAAGTAGATCAGGAAAAAGGACTGCACCACCCCCAGCAGAAATGCGGCCCAGGGCACCCCGGAGAGGTACCCCATACCGGCCAGGACCACGACGAAAAAAGAAAAGACGGTGTACTGAGAGCCCATTTGGGCGCTGATGGAGAAGATGCAGCCGATCAGCACCCCGGACATGGCGCTGATACCGACATAGATGCCGTATACATATGAACTGGTGCGCTTGGCATTGATGCCCATCAGGCCCGCGGCGTCCTTGTTCTGGGAGAGGGCCCGGACCGCCAGACCGAAATCGGTTTTTTTCAACAGGTAGTGCAGCGCCAGGGTGATGGCCAGGGCGTAGATCAGGCCCGTAAGACGGATCACGGGAACGGTGACGAAGAGGGAGCCGATTTCCAGGGAAAAGGAACCGGCCGAAAGGGCCGAGGGGATGGAGTGGCTGTAAAATCCGAAGACCGTGAGACCCAGCCCTTTGATCATCAGCGCCAGGCCGAAGGTAAAGACGAGCGCCATCAGAAGCGGGTTTCCCTTTTTGCCGCTCAGCACCCGGTGGATCACCGGCTGGAAAAGATAGCCGATGGCCGCGAAAACGATGAAGACCAGTGGCAGGAAGAGCAGCGGCTCGATCTGCAGCCATTTGGTGAGGTAAAAACCGAGAAAGGCGCCCAGCATGATCCATTCGCCGACGGCGAAATCGATGATGTGCATCACACCGTAGGCCAGTGAAAACCCGATGGCGATCGTCACGTAGATGCCGCCGATGAGAAATCCGTCGACCAGCGCCTGCGGCAGTAAAAGAAACATGGCGTGTCTCCCGCTGGATATGAGGCCGGACGGTCGCTGCAGTCAAGCGCGGCCGCCCGGCGCGTCAATGCTCGGTTGGGCCGGCAGCCGGGCGAAGAGCCACGGCTGCCGGAGGCTGGTGGGGCATCAACGGGCCGCTTAGCGCTCTTGCCAGGGGACCATGGGGAACTGCAGTTTTGCCTGGGCGTCTGCCTCGGGACCGACGATGACGGTCGCACCGTTCTGGATTTGGACCGTAAGGGGCCTGAGACCGATGTTGGCGTGGTAGTAATCGCCTTCTTCGGCGAATTTCAGCCGGCCGTAAAAGGTCTGGATGTCCAGCGTCTCGAGTGCTTTGACCAGGGCTTCGCGATCGCTTTCACCGAGAGGCGGAGCGGCGCCGACAACCTGCAGGGCGGCCTGAAAAGCGATGCCGGCGGT
>JAABRJ010000302.1 GCA_011390985.1 Desulfobacteraceae bacterium | reverse complement strand
CCTTGGCGAAGGTCACCAGACCCGCTTTCTTCCAAATTCTAAGGTGTTTGCTGGCGGGGGGCCGTTTCCAGGGCCTTCCGGATTTCACGGGCGCCCAGCATCCGGTGCTGCAGCAGGCTGCCGATCTTTACCCGATTGGGAGTGGAGAACACCTCGATCACCTCGATGAACTCTCGGATGACGCCTTCATATCATTTTTTTGGAATATAATGAAACGCCCGGCGAGTGTCAAGCAATAATTTGAAGGGACCTTTACAGAGTGACGAAATCCAGCGGGCCCGACCGGCCGGTCCGCATTTCCGAAAACCGCGGCATGCTTGGTGCACCAAATCAAATCGCCGGCATGTAGGTATGCCGGCGATTATTGACCCCAGCCGGGGTCGCGCCCCAAAGGCCGTTGACCGCAAGAACCGGCGGGATGACGCCGCTGCCGCGCTGCAGCGCCTATTTTTCGATCAGCGCCTTGAAGGAAAAGGCACCATCAGGGGGCTCCAGGAGCCAGTGTTTGATGGCGTCGCGTATCCGCCGCACCTGGGCCAGCTTTTCTTCGGGGGTACCTGCCACCTGGGCCGGGTCGGGAAACGGACAATACCACCGCTTGGTGATCCCGGGGAAGATCGGGCATTGGGATTCGGAGTCGTGGCAGACGGTGATCACGTGGGCGTAAAGTTCGCCGGCCTTGAAAAGCGCAAACACGCTCCGGGGTTTTTTGTCCGTCAGATCGATCCCCTCCTCCTGCATGACCGCGACCACCAGCGGGTCGACCTTTTCGGCCGGCTCAAGGCCGGCACTTTCCACCGCCAGAAAATCGCCGGCGAACTTTTTCAGGTAGGCTTCGGCGATCTGGCTGCGACCGCTGTTGTGCCGGCAGATGAACAAAACGCGGGTTTTTCTGGGCATGTCGTTTCCTTTCCATCGGGTGGTGATCGTGGAGGTCGTCGGGGGGGCTCGGCAGGATCTGACCCGGACGACCGCCGCCTTGCCTTCATTCTTGATGTGCGGCTATCGGCCGGCCCGGTTCCGGATGGGGTCGGCCGCGCGGCCATCGAGGGCACCGTCCGGCAGCCAGCTGCGGGCCGCGCGCTGGTGATCGCGCGCCAAAAAGCCGCCATCCCTTCCTTCAGCCTGGGGTTTGAACGGCTTGCAGCTGCAGCGATAGACCGCTGCCGCGACCGGCCTTTCGGGCATTCGGGATTTTGTAAACCAGAATTGTTCAGATTTGATGAGGGGGCGGTCGCCCCCGGATCGGCTTGATGCAGGGGCACCCAGCGGTCAGGCGATCCATTTGCGTTTGATGTTCCAGAGGCTTGCCGCAAACAAGGCGATGCAGAAGCCGCAGAGCAGGGCCAGATCGAGGGCAACGGGCATGGTCTGCCGGCCGTGTACGGCCCCATGGAGCACGTCGGCCCCGTAGGTCAAGGGCAGCGAATAAGCGAGGGGCTTTAAAAACACGGGCAACCTCTCGATCGGAAAAAAGAGCCCGCAGAGGAACATCATGGGAAAGCGGAAAAAATTGGAGAAGGTCTGGGCCTCGAACACCTCACTGACCGCGACGGCGATAAAAAGCCCGAGAAAGGTCGAGGCCACGGCGATCAGGAACACGGCCGGAACGAAAGCGCCCCAGGCCACCTGCGACAGGTCGGTCAGAAAGGCGGCCATGACCACCGGCACGAAGGCGTTGGCCATACCGAAGAGGATGGCCCCGCTGGTCTTGGCGAGCATCAGGAGTTCGAAGGGAATCGGGGCGAGCAGCAGGCGCTCGAAGGAGCGGTTCTTCTTTTCGAATGTCACCGTCACCGCCAGCATGGAGGTGGTGCCGAACAGGATCGAGACCGCCACAACGCCCGGCAGCAGCGTCGGTATGCTTTCCGCACCGCTGCCGGACCGGATGAAGAACATCCCCGTCCAGGCCAGCGGGAAGATCAGGCCCCAGCTGATGTTGGGCGGTTTCAGGTAATAGGTCCGCATGTCCTTGACCAGGATGTTCCAAAAAGCGATCCAATTCTTCATGCGCCGCCCCCCTTTTTCTCTTGCTCTTTACGCATGGCGTCCGCCGCGATGCCGGTGATCCGCACGAAGATGTCCTCCAGCGAGGGCCTTATCCTGCGGGCCTCCGAGACCTCCAAGCCCCGGTCTTCAAGGAAGCGGACCAGCTCCCCCACGCGCACGGGTTGGTCGGCCTCCACCCGAATCAGGCCCTGGCCCGGGACCGTGAATGCCAGACCGGGAAACGATTCGGAGAGCCTGGCAGGCAGATCCTCCGGCGTTGTTGCGCAGGCGATCCGCATCACATGTTTCTCCTGCACCGGCTGAAGCAGGTCCTCGACCGTCGCGATGCGCACGATGCGGCCGTCCACGATGATGGCGATGCGCTCGCAGAGCCGCTCGGCCTCCTCGATGTAGTGGGTGGTCAGGAAGATGGTGGTTCCGGCCCGGTGCAGGTCGGAGATCAGCTGCCGCAATTGCCGGGCGCTGGCCACGTCGATACCCGTGGTGGGCTCGTCCAGGAACAGGATCTGAGGCTGGTGGATGATCCCGGCGGCGATGGTCAGCTTGCGCTTCATGCCCTTGGAATAGCCGCCGAACTTGCGGCCGGCGGCCGGGGCCAGACCGAAAGCTTCCAGCAGCTCCCGGGCGCGGGCCTGCCGCCGGGTCTTGCCCATTCCGTAAAGCGCGGCGCAGAAGCAGAGGTTGTCGAAGCCGCTGAGCTCCGGATACAGATTGCTTTCGTCGGGCACAACGCCGACGAGCTGCTGGGCCGCCCGGGGCTTGCCCGTGCAGTCGATGCCGCCGATGCGGATCGTTCCCGTATCCGGGCGCGCGAGACCCGTGAGGATGTTGATGGTGGTGGTTTTGCCCGCGCCGTTGGGGCCGAGAAAGCCGAACAGCTCGCCCCGTTTGACGCAGAAGGAAATCCCGTCAACCGCCTTGATCTTGCCAAAACGTTTGGTCAGGTCCTGAATGAATACGGCTTCGCTCATGGTGCTTCCTTCGATCGCAGGCCCGCCACAGCATGGCCCTCACCCCGGCGCGGGTCAGATGACCGCGGCAAAACGCGCTATGCGATCACCCCCAGGAGGGTCCAGCCCTCCAGCTTGAAGGCCGGTCAACCCAGCAAAGACTGATGCAGCAGTTTGGCACACAAGCCAAAAAGAATGATGCTGAAGATGACCCGAATGCTTTTGCCCTTCAGGCGCGTGCTCATGATCCTCGCACCGGCCTGGCCTCCGGCGAAAGAAGCCACGGCGGCGGGCAGGATGAACACCCAGTTGATCTTTTCCATGGCGGCGTAGCCCAGAAAACCGGTCAAGGAGGAAAAGCAGACGATAAAAGTCGATGACGCTGCGGCGATTTTGGTCGGCGTCTTGAGTACGTAAATCAGAAGCGGCACAACGAAGACCCCGCCGCCGATGCCCAGCAGGCCGCCCATCAGGCCGATGCAGGCACCGATGGCGATCCCGCCGGCAAACTTTTTCGACGGTGGCATGCCGCC
>JAABRJ010000301.1 GCA_011390985.1 Desulfobacteraceae bacterium | reverse complement strand
CCGGTGCTGGCTGCCGGTTTTGGCTGGCTGGCGGTTGATAAGCCCGCTGGTCTGAGCGTTCACAATGACCCCGGGCGCGACGTCCGCTCCCGGCTGGGGGCGCTTCTGGCAGCCGACAGGGCCCTCCGGGAAAAGGTGGGCTTCGACGAGGCTTACGGAGCGCATGCGGTTCATCGGCTGGATCGGGAGACCAGCGGCCTTCTCCTCATCGCCTGTCGCCGCGAGGTGTTCAGGGATTATGCCCGGCAGTTTGAATCGCGCCAAGTGGTGAAACGCTATGCGGCCTTGCTCCACGGCGGGCTGATGCCGCCCCCTGAAGGCGGCTGGCACGTCTGGCGCTGGCCGCTGTCTGCCCAGGCCGCTGGCAGGCGTCTGCCGGGCGGCGCCGGGCGGCGCGTGCCGTGTGTCACCCGTGTGCGCGCCGTTCGCCGCAGCGCGCATTACACCTTAGTGGAATGCGACCTTGCGACCGGCCGGATTCACCAAATCCGCCGCCACGCCAAGATGGCCGGTCACCCGGTAGTGGGGGATCGGCGCTACGGGTCGCTCAGGGCCATCCGTTTCCTGGAATCCCAGCACGGCTTCAGGCATCTGGGGCTGCACGCCCTGGCGCTGCGCTTTGTGCCTTTTGGCGGGGGTCAGGCCGTCAGCCTTCAGACCGATGGGCCGCCGCCCGAATGGATCGAACTGCTGGAAGGCGACACCCCTTGAACCTGCGGCGAATGGAGCCGGTTGTTACGCGCTGCTGGTCGACCAGGTTGCGCATTGGCCGGCGCCGGAGCTCCTGGCGCTGTCCGAAAGCCTGACCGGCAGCGAGAAAAACTATCGCTTTCGGCAAGGGTCGCGGTGATCGTTCCCCTATTTCCCTCATGGGGTGTGGGGGACCAGGTGCTTTATTTCCTGGCAGAGGCTGACAGCCGTGGCGGGCTCAGGTTTTTTGCCGAGGGCGCACTTGAGGTAGGCCATCACCAGAATGGCTTCCAGTTCTTCGCGCTTCATCTGATTCAGATAGCGGTCGTCGTTCAAAGCGGTTTCAATGCGCTTGCGCAGGGTGTCGCTGTCGCGGCCGTAGCGGGCTTGGAGGCTGGTGAAGTGGTCGCGGGCGGTTTCCTGCAGGGCGGTCAGCGGTAGGCTTTTGACGTCAGCGGTCACCCGGCTGATTTCATCGGTTTCGGGCAGCAGGGGGCTTTCAAGGATTTTTTTGAAGTCTTCGCCGAAGCGCTCCAGTCCCCGGTAGATGTGGGTTTTTTTGACAAAGTTGACGTTGCCCCAGCCGGCCCGCAGCCATTTGAACATGGCGCAGCGCAGCAGCGGCGCACCGGGGTCCATTTCGTAGAAGACCGTGATCGCAAGGGAGTCGTACATGTAGGATTCCACCCAGCCCAGCCCCGCTTTGTCAAGCCCCGGCTGACCGGAATAAAAGTAGGCCCACTCCGCGTCCTGGCCCAGCACCATTCCTCTTTTGCCGATATCGGAGGGTTTCTGCTGCTTGGAGATCGAAATCAGAACCTTGCGCCCCTCGTGGAGGCACAGGATCAGGAGTTTGTCGTTGGCGTAACGGTAGTAGGCGCCGGTGAAAAGGTCGGGGGTGATTTCAATCTGCTCGGACCCCCGGACCAGGTAGGATTCACCAGGGGCGAGCGCGACCTCCCAGAGTCGGGGCAGCGGCTGCGGGCGGCCGTTGACCTCGGACCAGGCGGAGTAGTGGATTGAGGAGGGCATCAGCAGGTAGCCGGGCACTTCCGAGTTGTAGGCGTAACGGAGCAAATGGGTCAGCGTGCAGGCGATCTCGAATTGGTAAAAGGCGGAGGTCAGTCCCGTGCGGTTGTCGCTGTAGTAAAGGGTGGCGCCGGGTTTGGGGGCGCGCACGAAGTCCAGCACGGGGGCGATCTCGGCTGGCTGGAAAACGGCTGTCTGCGGGGGCTCCACCAGGGACAGGAGATGATCGAGCCCCGGTGCAAGGGCGGCCGGCAGCTTGACTTCGGTCAGGGCGCCTTTGCCTGCGAGGCACGGCCCGGCCCAGAGCAGCAGCGCCAGCAGCCCAACGGCCGCCCCCAGTTTCCGTAATTTTTTCATCGGTTGCAGCATTCAGGCACACAGGGCGCTTTTACGGGGTTTGAAAGCCCGCATCAAATCGGCGTCGATAATCGCCTCGTAGCCCGCCATCTCGGCCAGGACCGCGTTGCGGGAGTCGAGAAAGGTAAATTCGCCGCGCAGCTTGCGGGCCGTGGCCGCGCTGACTTGCAAAACGGCCGTGACCCCCTCGGCGGGGAATTGCCGGCAGTACTGGCGGTATCGGGCACAGTAGCTCGGCAGGCAAACGGCCTGTCTTTCCTCGTGGCACCAGACGATGGCCAACTGGAAGGCGGCGTCCAATATCAGCGGGTCGGCGACCCACTGTCGGCGGGCCGGGTGGGTGATCCACTGGGCCGGGTCCGGCGCTGCGGCGATGCGCGCGATGATGCCCGCTGATGAAATGCCGAGGATCTCGGTGATGCCTCTGAGGCTCCGGCCATGAAAGAGGATTTGCTCATAAATTTCATCGATGCTGCGCGGGTAGGGTCTTTCATCCGGCAGCGGGATGTCGGTGAAGGCCGGTGGCGTGGGAAGGCTGTCGTTTAAAATGGCCCGCGCGCGGGAATGAATCATCTCCTGGCCGCCCTTGAAGCCGTTGCGGATTTCCATCTCGACCTCGAAAGACCCTCCCTTCCTGCGGGGCTTGGCGGCCATCAGGCGGATGGTCTTGGTGCCGTTCTCCAGACGGATGCCCTTGAGCAGCCGGATGTCGTCGAGACCGGCGAAGACCAGGCCCGGGTTGGCATGCAGGGCGCTGTCGCCGAACCACTCCGCCATCAGGGCAAAGGGCACCACCGGCAGCCCGTCGATCTGGTGCGAGGCCAGGACCGGATAGGTTCCGAGGTCCACCTCGTGTTTCTGGGTGAGATACAGGGGGGCATTGGAAGCCGGGGCGGCCGCCGACGGATGTGCCGGGGCTGCTTCGGGCAGCGGCTGAAGTGCACTGCCGATGACGACCTCAACGGGTTCGGTCGCATCGCCGCGCATCTCCCGCACCAGGCAGGCCGCACCCTCGCGGGCGGGTATGAGTTCGACGCCCTGACGCTGAAATTCGCGTTTCAGGGCCGCCGTCACCATGCCGCCGTCCCAGGGACCCCAGTTGATGGCGGTCACCTTGCAGCCGGGGTGCCGGCGGGCCGCCTGGCAGGCGAGCTTGTTGAGCACCTCGTTGGCCATGGCATAATCCACCTGACCGCGGTTGCCCATCCGGCCGGCCGCCGACGAGAAAAGCACCAGATAGCGCAGGTCGTCTGCCGAAACGCTCTCCAGGAGCGAGGCCAGTCCCGCCACCTTGGTGTCGAACACCCGGTCGAACTGTTCGGCCGTCTTGGCGCCGATCAGACGGTCTTCCAGGACCCCCGCACCGTGGACAATCGCCCGGATCGGGCCGTGTTCCTCCCGCACGCGGGCCATCAGAGCCTTGACCTGG
>JAABRJ010000300.1 GCA_011390985.1 Desulfobacteraceae bacterium | reverse complement strand
ATGGCGCAAGCGGTTACGCCCCAAATTCTTGGATAGCCATCAAATAGGGTTGAAAGGCGTGCCAAAAGACCCTATAACCATTGCCGCAGCGGCCGCCGTTTTTCGGGGCCCGACGGGCAGCGACGCCCGCGGGTCTGGCCGTCGGCTTGCCGCCCCCCCTTGGTGATACCTTTAGAAAAATCTTTTGGAGCAACCATGACCGGCTCTCCCAACCGATGGGCCTTTGCGCTGACGGTCCTCTTGCTGCCGGGCTTTTTGGCCTGCGCCGCCTCCCGCACGTTCTACGTTTATCCGCGCTACAGCGGGCAGCCGGCGCAGCGGGTGGCCGGGATGCCGGTTGTCGGGCTGCAGGCCCTTCAGGACCGGCGCCTGGAAAAACCCGATTATGTCGGCATGCGCTTTCTGGGGGGCGGCCGGCGGGAAACTTACCTGACCGGCAGCGGTTCCCTGGCAGGCGATCTCAGCGCCATGGTGAGGGCCCACGCGGGCGCCAGGGGCTATGCGGTCCGGGATGTGACCGGCTGGGATTTCGCGCCCGAAGGCCTGGCGGCCCTCGGTCAGGGGTTGAAATACGTGGTGGGCGGAGAGATCAAGACCCTCAATGTCGACGCCGTCCGGCGCTTCGGCCGCAGCGAGATGGTGTTGACGGTCGAAGTGATGTTCTACGTGGGGGATGTGGCCGGCGCAAGGGTCACCCGCCGGC
>JAABRJ010000299.1 GCA_011390985.1 Desulfobacteraceae bacterium | reverse complement strand
CCCGCCGGCCGGTCAAGATTCGGATCGAGCGCACTGATCTGGCTTTTGACGCGCCGGGGCTGGAGCGCCATCTCAATGCGGCCCTGGCGGAAACCATCGCCACGGGGCTGAAGGAGCTGCCCTGAAGCCGAGTCCGAAATACGGGGGCAGGGGACTGAAACAGCATGCGGCCGCGTTTGGGGCGGTCCACAGGAGGTGTGAGCGATGTGTGACATCAACGTGTTCGTGCGGCACGACGGCCATGAACAGATGGTAATGGAAAATGTCGATGTGGTCGAAGATCGTGGCGGCCGATTTCACCTGACCAATATTTTCGGTGAGGAAAAGGACGTGGCCGGAAAAATGGTGGTCTTCAACAACAGCCAAAAACGGATGGTTTTCGAAGCGCTTTGAACGCACCGCAGCGCGTGAAGGCGGCGCGGGCTGCGCGGCGGGGGCGTGCCGGGCGTGTCGCCGACGCTGCCCCCCTCAGGCGTCGCGCTGCTGGGCTTTTTCGATTTTGGCCCAGGAATCCCGCAGACCCACGGTGCGGTTGAAGACCAGCCGGTCGGCGCCGGCCGCCTGCAGGTCGCGACAGAAATAGCCCTGGCGCTCGAATTGGTAGCGGCTGCCGGCCGCCGCCGTCGCGAGACTGGCCTCCACGCGGCTGTCGGTCAGGGTCTCCAGCGACCTGGGGTTCAGGCAGGCTTCGAAATCCGCGCAGGCCTGGGGGTCGGCTTCGCTGAAAAGGTTGTCGTAGAGCCGAACTTCCGCCGGCAGCGCGTGGGCCGCCGAAACCCAGTGCAGCGTGCCCTTGACCTTGCGGCCGTCCGGCGAGTCGCCGCCGCGGGTGGCCGGATCGTAGGTGCAGTGGAGCGCGACCACCTCGCCGGCCGCATCCTTGACCACCTTTACGCAGGTCACGTAGTAGGCATAGCGCAGGCGCACCTCCCGTCCCGGTGCCAGCCGAAACCATTTGCGCGGCGCTTCCTCCCGGAAATCATCCCGTTCGATATAAAGAACCTTCGAAAACGGCACCATCCGGCTGCCCCTTTCCGGGTACTCGGGGTGGTTCAGGAATGTCATCTCCTCCACCTGGCCTTCCGGATAGTTGTCGATCACCACTTTCAGCGGCCGCAGCACGCCCATCACGCGCGGTGCGCTGGCGTTGAGATTTTCCCGGACGCAATGCTCCAGCAGGGCGATGTCGACCATGCTTTCGCGCTTGGCGACACCGATGCGCTCGCAGAACGTGCGGATCGCCTCCGCGGGATAGCCGCGCCGGCGCAGGCCAGAGATGGTCGGCATGCGGGGGTCGTCCCAGCCGGAAACAAAGCCCTTTTCCACCAGCTCGATCAGTTTACGCTTGCTGAGCACGGTGTGGGTCAGGTTCAGGCGGGCGAATTCGATCTGCTGGGGGTGGCAGGGCACCTCCAGGTTGTCCAGCACCCAGTCGTAGAGCGCCCGGTTGTTTTCGAACTCCATGGTGCACACCGAGTGGGTGATCCCTTCGATGGCATCCGAAAGGCAGTGGGTGAAATCGTACATCGGGTAGATGCACCAGCGGTCGGCGGTGCGGTGGTGATGCAGGCGGCGGATGCGGTAAAGCGTCGGATCGCGCAGGACGAGGTTGGCTGCGGCCATGTCGATCTTGGCGCGCAGCACGTGGCTGCCGTCCGCGAACTCGCCGGCGCGCATGCGGGTGAAGAGGTCCAGGTTCTCTGCGATCGAGCGGTTGCGGTAGGGGCTCGGGCTGCCGGGTTCGGTCAGGGTGCCCCGGTATTCGCGGATTTGATCGGCGCTCAGGCTGCAGACATAAGCCTTGCCGGCCTGGATGAGCGCGACGGCGTAGCCGTAGAGGGCTTCAAAGTAGTCCGATGCGAAATGCACCCGGTCTTCCCAGTCAAATCCCAGCCACCTGACGTCGGTCTGGATCGAGGCGACGTATTCGGCGTTTTCCTTGGCCGGGTTGGTGTCGTCGAAGCGCAGGTTGCAGGTGCCGTTGTAGTCCCTGGCCAGCCCGAAATTGAGGCAAATGGACTTGGCGTGCCCGATGTGGAGGTAGCCGTTGGGCTCGGGCGGGAAGCGGGTCGCCACGCGGCCGTCGTTTTTACCGGCCCTGAGGTCTTCTTCGATCAGGGTTTTGATGAAGTTGGACGGACCGCTGTCTGTCGACGGTTCTGGTGCGGGTGCGGCCGGTAGGGTCGGAATGCCGGAATTTTTCATGTGGGCTGGGCCTCTGCTGATCGTTTGGAGAAAACGCCGTGACGATGACGCGAATTCTTTTCATTTTGAAAGGATAGCTTCGTAAACTACAGGATCGATGGAAAAGGTGTCAACCCTGTTTTTGCGGCGGGCCGCCGCCAAGGTGGATGACCGCAGCGGGGTGGGGGCGTGGGGCGGAAAGCGGCTCCCGGCCGCCAAAGGCGCAGCGGCAGGCCGGGAGCCGTTCGGGGAAATCCTACGGGGTGATCTTCAGTACCATCAAGCCCGCACCGGGCCGCAGGACCAGGAACTGGACCGGTTCGGTCGCGCTTTTTTTGAGCATCTTGCGCAGGGCGTCAGTGTTCTCCACGGGGCTGCGGTTGACTTCCTTGATCAGGTCGCCCTGCCGCAGGCCTGCCGCCTCGGCCTTGCTTTCGGGGCTGACAGCGATGACGACCACGCCTTTTTCAGCGGGGTCGAGTCCCAGCCGCTGCGCGGTTTCGCGGTCCAGGTCGCTGACCTGGAGACCGAACTCGGCACTGGCCTGGGGGTTTTCGATGATCTTGCCCTCGACGTCCTGCTCGCGCTTGGCGAGGGTCACCGAAACGGTCTTGGGCTTGCCGCTGCGCATGATCTCAACG
>JAABRJ010000298.1 GCA_011390985.1 Desulfobacteraceae bacterium | reverse complement strand
CAGCTTGTTTTTAAGCTGCGAAAAATCGACATTCTGCTGCACCCAGGCTGCAATTTCTTCCTCGGAGGCCATCCGCGGCAGGTAGGATTCGAGAATCGTGATGAACGCCGAATCCGCCGTCAGCCCTTTGCGGTCCAGCACCTCCCGCTCGGATTTGACCAGCTTCTTCAGGATCTTGATGGCATCGTCATCGCTGAGCTGTTTCTGCTCCTGGCGCCCGAATTCCCCCAGGACCACCCGGATGGCGTCTTTGCGCGCCTCATCGCGGGTTTTGATGGCGGCCGTAAGGTCCTCCTTGATCTTTGCCTGAATCGACATGCATTCCTCGCTTTCAATTCCGCGGCCCGCCCCTGGCCGGACCGTTTGCAGACGCCCGCTTTCAGCCGGGACGTCGGAAGGTTTTAGGACCCCAACCGAAAAGCCGGGAGTCGATGTCTTTGATAGGGCATCCCGCACTCGAGGAGCCAGCGGGCGGCCGGTCTGCACCCCTTTCCCGCGCGGCTGTTTTGGCTTGACTTGCAGGCCGGGGCAATTATTATGGGGGTTCTAAAAAGCCAAAAGGAGCGTGTGATGCCCATCTACGAGTTTCTTTGTGAAAACTGCTGCTGCCAATTCGAAGAACTGGTGCTGACCCCCACCGATCCACCGCCCAAATGCCCCGGTTGCCAATCGGAGGCGGTCAAAAAAATCATGTCGGCCGGCGCCATCCGCCCCAAAGGCATCGCGACGGGCGCCGGCGGCTTCAAAGCCCCGGCCTGCAAGCCCGCCGGCGGCGGCTGACGGATCTGACCGCTTTTCTCAGTTTGAGAAAATTCGCAAAACTGCCGCCGGGTCTAAAGCCCGCTGCCGTCGGCTGGGGCGGCCAAGCGACCGCCAGAGCGAATGCTGCGGCGTTTCAAGGATGCTTGACCGCTGCCTGCCGGGTGAACTATAAGGGGCGCTGAAACGGGGTCGGCAATACGCCTCCCCGCCCTCTTCAGAGAAATCCAGAGAATGAATCTGATAACACAGGTGGTGCTGGTTTTGGTGTTGTGGCTGATCACAGGCCTGGGGTTGCTGTCCAAAGCCTCGGAAACCCGCCGGAAAGGGCAGCCCATGGTGGCTGCCTGGTTTTCGTGGGAAGGGCTTTTCTTTATTTTCAGCGTGATCGTGCCCCTGGCCATCCTGATCCACCGCAACATCGACGGTTGACGCCATGCGCCGCCTCGTTCAGGCACCCACCCGGCGCTTGCGCGCCCCTGCGGACGGCGGAAAGGGGGGAAGCGGCGGCGGCGCCCCCCGTGAGAGCCCGCAAACGCGCCCGGCCGATCCCGAAACCGCGATCGTCTGCGGACAGTGCCGCCACCCAGTCACCCGTTCGCAGGAGCGCATCGCAGTTGCCGGCAGCCACCGGCATTCTTTCGCCAACCCCACAGGTCTGGTATTTGAAATCGGGTGTTTCCGCCAGGCGCCGGGCTGCCGCCACGCCGGCCCCGCCTCCCTCGAATTCAGCTGGTTTCCCGGCTACCGCTGGCGCATCGCGCTCTGCGGCGGCTGCCAGGTGCAGCTCGGGTGGCGATTCGAGTCCCCGGTTCACCAGGATTTCAGCGGGCTGATCCTGGCGCGCCTGCATTCAGCCGATCTTTGACGCGGCTCCGCCTGTGACCCCCACCGCAAAGAAAGCGAGAACCCCATGCTGCTCTCCGAATTCGGCAACGAGGTATTGTCCAGAGGATCTGCCGCGGTTTTACCCCAAAACCTCAACCAAAAGTGGCTCGGCATCCTCCAGCGGCGGGTGGACGAATTTATCGACAGCCATTTCGAACCGCAAACCTGTCCCGCCAGCGACCGCACCGTGGACCCCCTTCTGACGGTCTGTGTTTCTGAAATCCTCCATCACCAGGAGGGCGGCACGGTCAAGACCACCGAAGCGGAGCTGCTCCGCAAGACCACCATTTTCGCCGTCGCCGTCACCATGGAATCCATCCACCGGGGGGCCCAGCGCCCCCTGGAGCCGCCGACCCTGGACAACATCTTTGCCACCGAACGACTGGTCCGGCTGAAAACGGCATACCCCGAGCTCGAAGCATTCTTGGAGCGGGTGTGCGTCACGGCAGCGACGGTCTGAACGCTGCTGCCAGCCGCTCAACACGCGAGGTCAACACCCGGTGAGATAATGCCGCCGGATGCGGCCCGACACCACCGGCAGCAGTGCCGGATCGGGCGGCCGGAAACCGAACACCAGTTCCAGAAACACCATCACCACCCGGAAAGTCGCACCCCAGAGCAGTTCCCGATCATCGCCGGCCTCAAATACAAAACAGGGGAAGTCCTCGGTGCGCCCCTTGAATTGAGTCGCGACCGCGGCTGAAATCTGCAGCCGGTAGCGGACGTAGCGGGCCGGATCGAGCAGGCAGCGCAGGGGGATGGGTACAATTTTTTCCACCTCCCAGTTGGGCACAAACTTTTGCCGACCGGCAACCCAGCCCGCCATCGGGTAGATGATCCGGCGGAACATAACCAGCCGCTGCGCCGGCAGCGGCCCTAAAAAGCGGACGCCGAGCGGATTCAGCCGCATCTCCTCGAAGCTCTCGCGCAGACTGGTGGCCAGCAGCAGGGCCAGCCGGCGGGCATCGGCGGGTGCGCTGCGGCGCCAGGCGCGATATGGGGGCCAGCTGCCCAGGGGCAGCAGCGGCAGCCCCAGCAGTTTTCCCACCAGGCCGTCCACCCGCGGCGAAATGCTGCCCCCCGGGCAGCACAGATCGCCGGGCTGTTTGACCCGCCGGGAGCGTTTGTTGAGAATCAGGCACGGCTCGGCCCCTTCGCCTCCCAGCAGGAAAAGCACCGCGGACGATTTGCTGCCCTCACCCGGAATTTCAAGGCAGGCGCGGGTCTGGCGGCACTGGCGCGTCAGCACCATGCTGATCCGGGCCTGGAGGGCCGGGATGTCTTTCAGCAAATGGGTCACAACGTGTTCGACTCCCAGAAGGATTGGAGACACCCGGCCAGCTGACCGGTGCGCGAGACCGCCATCGGTCGCCACGCAGGGGGCAGCAGCGCGGCATAGCGGGCCGAGGTATAGCGCTGATCCATCAGGACCACCACCCCGCGGTCGTGCTCGGAGCGGATCACCCGGCCGGCCGCCTGCAGCACCCGGTTGATGCCCGGGTAGAGATAGGCATTTTCAAACCCCAGTCCACCGCGCGATTCAAAATAGGCCCGAATCAGCTGCCGCTCCAGCGAAATCCCCGGAAGCCCCACGCCCACCACCGCCACGCCGCAGAGGCGCTCGCCCACCAGGTCGATGCCTTCACCAAACACCCCACCCAGGACCGCCAGCCCCACCAGGGTCGCTGGGTTGTCGAGATCGAAGCGGCCCAGGAAGGCCTCCCGCTCGGCATCCCGCATTTCGGGGCTCTGGCAGATGACCTCGATCCCCGGCAGCGCCGGATCGAAGGCCTCCTGAACCAACTGCAGATACGCATAGGAGGGGAAAAAAACCAGGTAGTTGCCTTTGCGCCGGGTCACCAGGGTTTCGATGCTGCGCGCCACCGCCGGCGCCGTCCGGGAAC